>CAZFIF010000189.1:0-4561 GCA_964519065.1 uncultured Rikenella sp. | reverse complement strand
TAATTCCTAATTCCCTCATTTCTTGCCTCTTATCCTGAGAATCGTAAGTACGCCGAGCACTGCGGTGACCAGCACCGTAGCCTCGCCCAGGGTATCGTACCCCCTGAAGTCAAAGAGCACGCCGGTGACAAGGTTGACACTCCCCGTCTTATCTACGGCTCCGTTTACATAGGCATCAGCCATCCTCATTGTATTCTCACCGAAGGGGGCAAGGGGTGCTGAAGCTTCCTTCAGGAACCAGAACAGTATGGCCAGTATTACGACGGCTGTAGCTGCGGTGACCCAGGCCTGAGTGTCAAACTTGCCGTAGGCCTCTGTGCGCGAGCTGTCAAGCACCACCGCCACCATTATGATCAGGGTGATGGTCTCCACCACTATCTGCACTATTGCCAGGTCAGGCGCCTTCAGGAGGAGGAAGCAGATTACGAGGCTGTAGCCCACTATGCCCCCTGCTATCACTGCTGAAAGAATATCCCTGGCATGGATGGCATAGATGGCACCCAGTATCATGAAAATTACTATTACCGATATTGCCAGTTCCATAGTTTATTTGTATCAGATCATTATCAGCAACATGATTATCAGTCCGGCGCATACCCAGATGACATATCCCGGAAGCACACCGGTATGAGCACTGCTCAACTTTCCGCTGAGCCAGAGAACAAACCCTTTTGAGAGGTCATAGATGTCGAAGGCCTTCTTTTCGGCTCTCTTAAATATTTTCGAGAAGAGGTTGAACTCGGTAAAGGTCTTGTAGAACTCTGTAGCTGGATATGAAGCTCCGAGCTTTTCCATTGTTTCGCCTCCGATAAAGCTCTCCTCTGTCCGGAATTTCTTCTTTCCGGTGGCAAGGTAAATGAGGAGGCCCAGGATAATTGATATGAGGACGAGGAGGGAGACGAACGATGAGCTCCAGAGTCCGCTGAAGGCGAATGTGCCCACCACGGGGGTGAATAGCCGTGGGATGACGACCTCTGTGGCAAAGACGCCGAAGAGGATGCAGAAGAGTGCCAGAACCGCCATCGGGGCCCACATCAGGAAGGGCACCTCCCTGATTTTATCGAGCCAGGGTTCCCTTCTTCCGAGGAAGATCCCCCCGATGAATTTTATGAAGCTGGCCAGCGTCAGTGCTGAGCCAAGTACTGCCAGTCCTAGCCACACCATCCAGAGGCTTGAGGCTATCCCGTCACCTGCCCCGAACTCGATGAGCCCCTGGTATATCATCCATTTGGATGCAAAGCCGTTGAACGGAGGGACGCCTGAGATTGACATTGCGAAGACCAGGGCAGCAATAAAAGTTATGGGCATGGCTTTTGACAGGCCTCCCAGGTCACCTATTTCACGTTTGCCTGTCTGACGTTCAATTGCGCCGGCCGTAAGAAACAGTCCGCTTTTGTAAATAGCATGGTTAATCATGTGAAACAGCCCGGCTGCCACTCCAATAGCTGTGCCTATACCAAAGCCGAGAATCATATATCCTACCTGGGAGACAGCATGATACCCAAGCAGCCGCTTGTAATTGTGCTGCATCAGTGCCATAAGTACTGCGGTGATGATGGTTAATACCCCGGTTATAAGAAGTAGCAGCTTAATTCCCTGGGTCATCACAAACAGATCACCTGTCAGCCTGGCAAGGAAATAGATGCCTAGCAGTTTGTCGAGAGAGGCAGGCAATAGGGCTGATGATGAGGCCGGGGCATTCTCCGCAAAATCGGGCACCCATGTATGGAAGGGAAAGGCGCCGGCCTTGGTGAAGCTGCCGACCAGAAGCGCAAGGAATGCAGTGACAGTGAGTATGTTATTGGTCTCCAGTGATATGCCGTTGATGCTCAGGGTGTCGGTGAGTCTCCAGATGAGAGCGATGCCCAGGAGCATGATGGTATCTGATGCCCCGATCAGTATCATGGTCTTTTTCGCAGCTGCGGAGCTCTCCTCATCCCTTCCGGGTATCAGCTTGTACAGGGTGATACCGAGAATGCCCCAGAACATTATGAAGAGGATCAGGTTGTCAGAGAGCACGGCACCGTAGGTGCATCCCAGGGTGATAAGGAACCACTGGTAGTATCCGGGCACTTTTGCGGTTCTGTTATAGACAATCGTATATAGCAGTATCAGTATGGCCAGTATGCTGACAAACAGGATGATCAGCTTGCTGAGGCCGTCAATGGTAAATGTAAGGTATTCACCGGCCTTCCGGAGGATGTCAAAGTCAAAGAGGGTGAGGCAGCCCTGCCTGACCGTTTCTCCCTGCAAGATCATCTGTTTTGCGGAGGTGTAAAGGCCGATAGAGAGGTATCCCGCGTACAGGGTGACGGCCATAGCCAGTATGCCTTTGGCCATGCGGAACCTTTCAGGGACCAGGAAAAGCAGTAACCCTGCAGCCAGAGGTATCATTATCAGCATCTGGAGCATCCAGCATGCAGACGGTTCAGCTAATGTGGCAAGAGGCTCATTCATGACCTGCTTCTGATTTCCTTATTACATTGGTTCTCTTCATTGAAATCTCAATGAGCTCATTGGCATTGAGTATTTTCTCCCCTGAAGAGTTGTCATAGGCTGCAGCCATTCTCTCGGTGCAGCAGTAGCACGGGTCAACTGCCGCGAGAGAGATAGTGGCATCGGCGATCGTCTGTCCGATGCATGATTTTTTGAATGTGGCTATATTGGTATAGCTCGGGGCACGTATCTTATGCCTTGCCGGCGAGTTGGAGCCGTCGGAGACGACGAAGTGGAATACCTCTCCCCTGGGCGCTTCCGCCCGGCCGGTTCCAATCCCGGCAGGTATCTCATTTATCTTCAGCGCAATATTACCCTCTTCCAGTTTTTCGAGTGCATCAAGACACTGTTCAATGATTGAGGCTGACTCGTACATCTCAAGAAGCCTTACCTCGGCCTTGGCGAAGACATCTCCGGCTTCGGCCGTTATGACTTTCCAGTTGACAAGCGGGTATGCAGCATATGGATCATCCCTTCTCACATCGATGTCAACGCCCGATGCCCTGGCTGTAGGCCCCACGGCAGCGTAATCGATGACATCCTGCCTGGTGAGTATCCCCACACCTTTGGTTCTGGCATGTATGACAGGGTCATCCATGACCGCCCCCGTGAGAAGGTCCAGTTTTTTGCGTATGACGCTCATCTCCTTCCTGATGGCAGGTATCTTGCTCTTCTCAATGTCGCGTCTTACACCCCCGACTTTGAACATGGCATAACTGTTCCTGTTGCCTGTTATCATCTCGAAGAGATCGAGAATGGGCTCGCGGTATTTCCATGCCCACATGAAGACGGTGTTGTAACCCAGGAAATGGCCTGCGAGACCTACCCAGAGCAGGTGGCTGTGGATTCGTTCCAGCTCCCCGATGACAGACCTGATGTATTTGGTTCTGTCAGTGATCTCGACACCGACGATCTCTTCCACGGCGTTGGCGAAGGCAAAGGGGTGGGAGGTGGAGCAGATGCCGCAGATACGTTCCACGAGAAAGAAGACCTGGTCGTAACTCTTCGATTCACTCAGTTTCTCTATGCCGCGGTGGTTGTAACCGGTCTCCCACTTAATGTCCCTGACTATCTCTCCGTCGCAGTATAGCTTGAAGAGTTCAGGCTCTTCCTGGAGCGGGTGGTAAGGTCCTATTGGTATGAGTGTCTTTCTGCTCATGGTTGTCAGGGTGTTACTTGAACTCTTTCCGGTACGGGTATACACCCTCAGCCCAGTTGCCCTCTGAGAGCAGTTTCTCCTGGTTGGGATGGTGGAGGAAGTCAATGCCGAAGAGTTCGTGCATCTCTCTCTCTATCCAGTTCGATGCGCTGAACATGTTGGAGAGAGATTCAATATGCGGTTTCTCTGTGTCAAGGATGACATGGAGGCTGAGTATTATTCCGTCAGCATCGAAGCTGAAATGGTAGTATATCTCAAAGCCACGCCTGGTATGCATGGCTGAAGCAATGATGAACCTGAAGCCTTCGCCTTTGAAGAGGTATTCCGACAGGGTGAGGAGGGCTGTGTGCCTGATGGTGACGATAGCGCGTCTGCCCTTCTGGAGTGTCACTTCGGAAATGTCACCGCTGAATTTATCTGTCAGTTTGTTAATGGCTGCCTCTGTATCCATACCTGTGTCGCTATTTTTTCCCTGCCAGTTTTACTATTCCTGATATTATTGCCTCTGGTTTCGGGGGGCATCCCGGGATGTAGGCATCTACCGGGATGATCTTGTCGACGGGTCCGGCAAAGGTGTTGCCCTCGGCAAAGATACCTCCTGTGCAGCCGCAGGCTCCTATGGCCACCACGAGGAGAGGCTTTGGTGCCTGTTTGTAAAGTTCCAGCAGCCGCTCCTTATCGCGGCGGTTGATAGAGCCGTTGACCAGCAGCACATCGGCGTGTCTTATGCTTCCCACCAGCAAGATCCCAAAGCGTTCCAGGTCATGCCTCGGGGTCAGGCAGTCAAGGATCTCTATATCGCAGTTGTTGCATGATGCTCCCCCGAAGTGAAAGACCCATAGTGATTTCCTGAAACAATAATCCTTGAAGCCCACGGTCTGCGTTTTTATAGTCCGAATGCAATCA
>CAZFIF010000188.1:0-4574 GCA_964519065.1 uncultured Rikenella sp. | reverse complement strand
GCGATGAGGGAGACGATAGACGAGACCAACAGGAGGAGGGCCAAACAGCTTGAATACAATGAGAAGATGGGCATCACCCCGCGACAGATAGTCAAGAGGGAGGGGACCATGCTGCGAGGACTGAGCCGCAAGGGAGTGGAGATGAAGGCCTATACCGGTCCGGAGAAGGTCGATGTGGCTGCTGATCCGGTGATAAAGTATATGTCGAGAGAACAGCTTGAGAAGGCCATGGAGAAGAGTCGCAAGGCGATGGAGAAGGCGGCGGCGGCACTCGACTTCATCGAGGCGGCACGGCTGCGCGACGAGATAGAGGGTATGCGACGTATTGCGAGACAGCGGCCGAATGAATTACCGAAGAGATGAAAAAGAAAACGAATGAACGGAAGAAGGAAAATGAACCCTGGAAGCAAGAAACCGGATGTTCATGCGTTTTATAATGGAAAATGCTGATTCTGACCCTCCTCCCATGTTCGGAGACGGAGGGCATCGCTTTTGACTTTTAACTTTCGACTTTACAATGCATAAACCGACTATACTCCTCCTTCTGGGTATTGCACTCCTGACCGGCTGCAGCAAGGATACGGGTCCAGACCCGGTTGATAACCCCGGGGTGATCATACTTATGTATCACCGCATCACTACCGGTGAGGCAACAAACCTGTATGAACGCAGTCTGGCTGACTTCCGTGGCGACCTGAATTACCTCCGCAGTCATAATATAAGGGTTATAGACCTTGATGAGCTTGCTGATATCGTCAACGGGGATACGAAGCTCAAGACTCATGCTGCCGTCATCACCTTCGACGACGGTGATCATTCATGGTACACTCATGCCCTGCCGTCCCTGGTAGAGCATCGTATGAAGGCCACCTTCTTCCTCTGGGCCTCACAGATGGGCAGGGACTCTTTTCTCACATGGGAAGAGGTAGAAAGAATGAGTCACTATACGTATGAGGGAGGGGTCAGGCCCTTCTCCTTTGGATCGCACACCCTGTATCACCGGTTTTTGATGACAATGAAGGATGCCCTTGGCGGCGGCGAGGCTTTCGCAGCCTACCTCGACGAGGAGCTGGGTGGTTCAAAGCGCCTGATAGAAGAGCATATATCAGGCAGCGTCAATGCGCTGGCGCTACCCTATGGTGACGGTGCGGGCGATGAGGATATCATCGCCGCCGCACAGAGACACGGTTATCGCTTTATCCGCACCTCCGAACGAAATATCACAGGCAGTGCCTCTTCCAATCTCTTCAGACTGCCCAGCCTGCCACTGCTGGATGATACTGACGCTGAGCTGATAGGAACCTACCTGGGTATTTGACAGGATGAAATTTGAATGAGCAGGAGCTCATATAACGATTTGATTATTATATTTCATGCAACTTTTGTCCTCCCTATAAATAAAGAGGTACCAAACGATTGAAGTCAAAACTTATATCATAATGAAGAACAATGACCGGAATGACTGTTGCAGATTCAGGTCGCATCCCTGGCATGGGATCGATATAGGAGAAAATGCACCTGAAATAGTGATGACCTTCGTGGAGATGGTGCCCACTGATACCGTCAAGTATGAGATGGATAAGGTCTCGGGTTATCTCAGGCTTGACAGGCCACAGCGCTACTCCAACGTGGTGCCGGCCCTTTACGGCTTCATCCCCAGGACGCTCACCGGCACCTCCGTGGCTGAAAGGTGCATGGAACGCACCGGAATGGACGGCATCAGGGGAGACGGCGATGCCATGGATATATGTATACTCACGGAGAAGGACATCACCCATGGCGACATCCTGGTTTTGGCGAGGCCTATCGGCGGATTCAGGATGATCGACGGCAATGATGCGGATGACAAGATCATAGCTGTACTACACAATGATGCGATGTACGGAGGGTACAAGGATATAGCCGACTGTCCTGAGATTGCCATTGAGAGACTCAAGCACTACTTTCTTACATATAAGGACCTGCCAGGCGAGAAGCGTCAGGTTACCATAGCGGAGATTTACGGGAAGGAAGAGGCCCAGGAGATCATCAGGCGTTCAATGGCCGATTATTCTGACAGTTTTCCCGAGATGTAGATCCGTGAAAAATGCCGGCTGTTGCTGCAGCAGCCAGCAGGGAAGCGCGACTTTCATTGACGAACATGCCAATAAGTTGATGACCGTGCTCCATAATTTGACAAATGGTTATGAAGTTGCAGCAGTATAAGCTAATTTTGATGTGTATTAGCGGGAGTATTTCTTTATAAAGATTTCAGGGAAGAGCCTTTTATGAAAGAACTGGGAAACTTAGTAGTCGAAAAGACATCCAACACACCGCGGATTGAGATGATCAATACCAGCGGGGAGATATCATTTACAGGCAGGTCTTTGCCGGAGAATGCCTCAAGACTCTACGAGCCGGCACTGAACTGGGTGAATGACTATATACTTCAACCGAAGCCGGTGACAAATCTCAGGCTCAACATGGAGTACTACAACACCTCCTCCATGCTCTGGATCTCCAAAATAATCAAGTCCCTCTCAAGGATCAACAATCCTGACTACCGCCTGATGGTTCATATTTATATTCCCCTTGAGGAGTATGATGACATGAGAGGTTCAGCTGATCTCAGGGAGTCTTTCAATCCGCTTACCGAGATTCTCCAGCATTCGATACCTGAAGTAAGCATGAAGCTCTATGCTACTGATGACGCCTCACAGGTAATCAGAGACGCAGTTGTTCTCTTTTAGTCTGCCCTGAAGAAGTAGGTTCAGCCTCCGCCCGGGGGCTTCACTAAAGTTTAGTCATCTTTTTAATCCTGTTCGTCAAAACATGATGTGATTTGACCAATAACCTCATTGGCGGGCTGAGTTGTCTGTTTGTATCAATGAACCTTCGTTGACGGTTGACCAGGGTTCAAATAAATACCGTAAATGCCCATTATATGGAGGTATGATGTTTGTATTCCAGTCTCCGGATCATTATCTTTAACATGGATATAAACCTGAGATCCATGGATGAAGAAACAGTTTTGAGACACTCTGCAGTTAACGGGAGACATCCGCCGGGAGAATGGACTGGGAGTAACAGGTTTCAGCGCGGCAGGGCAGGGCTGATTCGCCAGGTGGCAAGGCTTATCGCTTCCGGAGGGGTGAGCCTCTTCCGTTACCTGATGACCAACGGACTGTTCGGTGGTCCGGGAGTGGTCATACTGTCACGGCATGACAGGGCAACATTCGGAACCGTGGATATGAGGAGAGCAACTACGCTGATAACGCTCCGCAGGCTTAACATGGTAAAACACCTGGAGATATTTCTCAGCTCTCTGTCGCGGATACTGCCCCCGGGCACAAATTTCGTAGGCTGCTTTTCACCGGCAAAAAAGGATAGTACTGTTACTGAGAGGCCTGGCAGGGAGTATAGCTTCCCGGGCTGGCTATTTCATTTTAGCCGTGTGGAATGCCATTCACTCAACAGGAGAAAGGTCTCCGATATGCTGGAGCGGAACGGGCTGAGGCTGGTAAATATGAAAGAGAGCAATGGAGTGACCTATTTTCATTCAAGGAAGATCCCGGGTTTTCCGGTAATGACTGCATGAAGAATGACTAAAAAGAGCCGAAAGGGCATTGGTTAAATAGATAAGGATATGAGAACTTATTATGAGATTTCATCAGAGGCAACCGGGAAGGTTCTTCTGAAGCGAAGAAAGATAGCCAAGGCCCTGCGCCTATGGCTGAGAGAGCAGGGTGTAAGCTACAGGTACATCTTTTTTGCGGGTTAAAAAAGGAGGCGCAGTCCGGTTGCTGCCTGCAGCATGGAAGGAGACACTCTCTGAGTCCGGTTTAAACCGGCACATACATTACAGACAGCAATGACGGCCGGTAGATCAATAAATTCAATGGAGAGATGAAGAAACTGATATTCATACTGCTTTTCATAACCGTGGCAGTAGCGTGCACCACCACCAACAGGCAGGCTTCGGTGGTTGAGGAGGACAGGCTCTATGTCACCAGGCGTTACATAGGTGATTTTGAGGATTACCGGCACACCGCTCCGGGCAGGTTCGGAGATCCCCACCTGATATGGATAAAGACCACGCAGGACAGTGTTTTCGGTAAGATCTCAGCCTACAGCAAAGAGTGCGGGTTCACTGCCGGCGACCGGCTCTATCTCCGAAGGAAGTATGTCACCCCCGGGATCTACGGCTACTGGATATACCAGATTGAGAATGACTCCTCGGTATTCTACCGGATATCCGAATTCCAGAATGACAGGAAAGTATTGGTGCAGAGCTGGTATTAAGCATCTGCCCGACTGAGTCCGCATCAGCCGGCATGGACGGAAAGTGTCAGTTCGTGGCCTGAGCCGGATTTGTGCCTTCGGTATTTCTTATCAACAGCTTTTAGTTGATCTCACCTCAGCTTTTTCTGGGCGGTGTCGCGGTACACCCTGTTGATGCCGTCTGCCCGGTGGTTGCCCTTCTGGAAGAAGCTGTTTCTCATGTCGTTGGCATAGTCGCTGTAGGCAGGGCACACCGCCCTGTTGCACGCGGCAAGCAGCACTAGCATCAGCAGAAGCAGCAGCAGCTTTTTCAT
>CAZFIF010000187.1:0-4614 GCA_964519065.1 uncultured Rikenella sp. | reverse complement strand
GCCGGCTCAAATATCAGCTCCTTGGCCAGGGCCAGTCCGCCGAAGAGGAAGATGGCCTCCGGGTTGGTATGCGCCACCACGTCGGCCAGCTTGTACCCGAGCATTGCCCCCGTATGTTCAAAGGCCTCGAGGGCTAATATGTCTCCGCGGCGTGCAGCCTCATAGATTTTTCTCGAATCGAGCTCGTCGAAGCTGAAGCGGCGCAACTCACTGTCTTCCAGCCTGTCGGCCAATATCTTCAGCACCGTGCGTTTCAGTCCCGTGGCAGAGACATAGGTCTCAAGGCATCCCTTGCGTCCGCACCCGCAGTCGCGATTGGACATCCCGGGTCTGATGGAGGTATGGCCTATCTCTCCTGCAAAGCCATCCTGCCCGTATACCAGCTTTCCGTCAACGACAAACCCGCTGCCCAGGCCCGTGCCCAGGGTTATCACCACGAAGTTCTTCATCCCCTTGGCGCCGCCGTAGATCATCTCCCCCACGGCTGCAGCATTGGCGTCATTGGTGACGATTACGGGAAGGTCGGTATGCCTGGAAAAGATCCCTGCCAGCGGAATGATGCCCTTCCACGGCAGATCGGCAGGATATTCTATTGTGCCTTTGTTGATGTTGCCCATGGGGGCACCGATGCCGTAGCCCAGCACCTCCACCTCACGACCGATCTTCGGGATGGTTATCATTATCTTCTCATAGAGGGCGGCGACGAACACCTCGGGTTCGTCGTAGTGACTGGTGGTGATGCCGTCTTCTGCCAGTATCCTGCCGCTCCTGTCAACGACCCCGAAGACCGTGTTGGTGCCCCCGATATCAATCCCGATAACAACCTTTTCCTTTTTCATTCGATGATTTTATTATTAATCCGTTAGTCAAACGGAACCTGCATGGAATATAATGATTATATCCTTTTGTGAGCTGCTGTTCATACAGGTTTCATCCGACAAAACAAATTTAGTTGATGCTACTCGGGAACATACTCATTTCCAACCTTCCTGGCACGACGCGGGTGATCGAGATCGATATTCAGAGCTATGCCCGTCTCCACCAGGATGTTCCACCCGGCCATAAGCTGAAGATATTCAGAGAAGTCCTTGCCGTCGGGGATGATGATGGTGGGGAAGATGGTCTTCTCCTTTGCTATGGCGATGACGTTTACCCCGGCACCCTTGACGATGCATTCCATGAACTTGTCATGGTCGTGTGCGAAGGGATCGACCCATATGAGCACCTCATTTTTGTTCATCACCTCCTCGATGCCGTGGAGGGCGAAGGTACCCTCCAGGAAGGCCGACTTCTTGCGGGTGATCTCATTGGTTTTCAGGGCCAGCTCGGCAGCAACGCCATTATCGCGCCCGGCAAAATATATCATGTCAGCATTGGTGACCATGCTGATGATCTTTTTGTCAATCTTTGCCGTCAGCACCTCTTCAGCCTGTTCCGAGGCTTTCTTCAGTCCAGCCATCTTTTCACCCCGCAGGTTGCGCAGCAGCGAATCGTAGAAGAGTGCCTGCTCCACCACCGATTTGGTGGCGGCAACGGCATCCTCCTTGCCGCAGCTCAGCACATGGGACGCGTCGGCGAACTCTTCGAGCTTTGTGTTCTTGTTCGCCGTGAGTCCGAAGACGGCATCGTGCTTCTTCTTTTTCAGGGCAGTGACAAGGCGTATCACCTCCTTGGTCTGTCCTGAGTTGGAGGCGGCAAAGACCGCCAAGTCCCGGAGGTTATAATCCAGCGACTGCGTACAACCTTCAGTTATCACCGGCATGACAAAATCCTTCTTCAGTGATGAGAAGATGGCTCTTTTTGCCGGAAAGAGCCTGCTGCTTCCCTCTCCTGTAAGGAAGAGTCCCTTTTTCTTTTTCAGGGGTTTGACGAAGGGTTTGGAGGCATCAGGTGAGAACGATCTGATGATGCCCGGCGTCTCCATCATCTCGCGCACGAGGGCGTACTTTTCGTATTTTTTCTCTTTCAGGTTCATTATGGTGCTTTTTAGTGTTTTACAATGAATTCCCGGAGGTCACGCTGCACCTGCGGGTCTTTCTGGAATCCTCCCCCGAGATGCTGCCAGTAGACCTCAGCATATTCCACACCTGCCATCTTACCGTAGTTCCTGTTTCCCTCCAGGACATAACCGAAGAAATCGTCGATCTTATGCATGTGTTTCATCAGGTCGAGTTGCGACTGATGCTTGCCGAGCATCTCTATCTTGGTCTGCACGGCGCTGGTGACATCGACGAAGAAGTGGGGCGGGGTGAGCTGTGACCCCAGGGGGTCGCTCAGGGTGAGCGGCGAGGAGTGGTAGAGCAGCGGTGTCACCTCCAGCGGTTTCTCCGTCACAGGCACCGGGTCCAGCGATGCCACCATCGCTGCCGCCTCCACGATGGCCGCCGTGGCACGGTGGTCAGGGTGATAGTCGTTTGGCAGATGGGTGAAGATGATCCCTGCCCTCACCTTGCGCATCAGAGCGATGGTCTTCAGTCTCAGCTCAGGAGTGTCAAAGAGGGAGCCGTCGGTACCTCCCATGGTATAGTATTCAGCGTCGAGGACAGCCGCTGCTGCTTTGGCCTCTTCATAGCGCACCCCGACGGTCTCATCCATCGACATGTTGCATCCGCCCAGGCCTCCGCCGGTCATGGTGGCTATCACTATTTTGTATCCCCTGTCGTGCAGGAGCTTGAGTGCTCCTGCGTTCCATGCCTCCGCATCATCGGGATGGGCGTTGATGGAGAGGACTACCCTGTTGAATTCCGTTGCCATATCTTCCCTTTTATTTTTCTGTAATATAGTTCTTCATCGATTGCTGCGGACCCGCATATAATCTATTATTCAAATCTTCACGCAGGTCAGATCAAATGCAAGTATCATTTAAGTACCATAATCCTTTTCAGTCGCACAAAATCAGGCAGTGGAGCTGTCAGTGGCTTCATGTATCTCATGAAGGCTTCAGAGACGAAGTTACCGGCAGCATTGAAATAGTCGGCGGGCATGGGTCTGGCGGCGACGGCCACCTCGCTCAGCGGCACCCTGCCATACTTCACCTCGTAGGGATAGTCGGAGATGCGGTCAATGGTCACCATAAATCCCGACTCGCCACGTTCGGCCATGCGTACTGCTTCCACGCCGCACTGCCATGCTTCCTCGAGGTCGACCTGCAGAGCCCGCACGTGATCGCTCATTATGAGTGACTCTGTGATCTGGAACTCACCGCGCAGGCCGAACTCCGAAGAGATCATACCGTGAAGGGTGAGGCCTACGCTGGCGCCTCCCATGGCACCAAACTCGGTGTTGCTGAACTTGTCCTTCACCTGCGAGGCGCTGACGGGAGTGTTGTCGGCATACTTGAGCCCCTCGCCGCACACCACTGACACCCATCCGTACCTGCGGATGCAGCTCTCAACATCGGCAAGAAAGCTCTCCCTGACGAAGGTATGCTCGGGAGTATAGATGAGATGAGGGGCGTCATCTTCCTCACGCCGTGCCACCGCCGTCGCTGCCGCCAGCCATCCGGCATCGCGGCCTATGGTCTGGTATACGACAAACTGATCAACCTTCTTCATGTCGCGGGCAAGCATGCCGCCCTGCATCACGTTGAGGATGTTAGACCATGCCGCAGAGGCAAAGCCGGGGGTATGGTCCGTGCCGAAGAGGTCGTTGTCAACCGTCTTGGGTATGCCGACGCCGGTGAGCTCATAGCCGTGACTGCGGCAGTAGGCTTCAACACGGTGCACCGTATCCATGGTGTCGTTTCCTCCTATGAGGAAGAAATATCGGATATCGTATTTTTCGAGCACGGTAAGTATCTTCGGAAAATCCTGATCCTTCAGCTTGTGGCGCGAGGAGCCCAGGGCTGACGAAGGCGTGCGGCGTAGTCCTTCAATGATGCTGTCAGGCTGCGCACCCAGGTCGAAGAGCCACTCGTTCATGAACCCCTCAATACCGTAGTTCATGCCGTAGATCCCGTCAATAATTCCTGATCTCTTTGCTGCGGTTATGACTCCTGCCAGGCTTGAGTTGATCACTGATGTAGGACCCCCGGACTGACCTATTACTGCGTTACCCCTGATCATGTGTATTTGCGATTTTAGATTTGCGATTGACGATTTATTTGGATTTGCGAATTGCGATTTTAGATTTGCGATTTTATTGGGGACTGGCGAGTGCCGAGTGCCGACTGCCGACTGAAAACACCACTACTGCCTATTGCCTATTGCCTTCTCCCTGATCAGATGAATTTCAGTTCTCCAAAATATTCCGGACGGTGATAATCGGGTTGCTCCGTGCCGACGGGGTTCCAGGTAACATAATGCGGATTGCTGAGCATGTCACCGCACTTGTAGAAGTTGGCACGGAAGCTTTTACCTGTAAGGTTTTCGACCTTATGATGAAAGAAGGCGCCGAGCGGTATGGCCAGGGTGAGCGACCAGCTGATGTCACCACTTTTTTCGGAAAAAGGCTTGTCGCCCATGGTTGTCAGACGCCGTATGCCGTTGACGATTGTTTCGTCAGCCCGGGCACTGTCGTGCCTGCCGTGTCCCGAGCCCATCAGGGCCGTGCCAATAGGGTTGAACTCAAAATTGTAGTATATGCCGTCATCGGCCGGGGCGACGAAGAACTCCA
>CAZFIF010000186.1:0-4619 GCA_964519065.1 uncultured Rikenella sp. | reverse complement strand
TCTCACAGTTCTCCGCCACCCATGCCGGTGAGTTCATCACCAGCTCTCTCTCCCTCTCGTCAAGGTGGAGGCAGTGCACCAGGATGGTTTTGGGTGAGGCCAGCACCCCTGCGTCAGAGAGTCTTGCAACCACCCTTTTGCCGTGTTCGCTGAGGCACTGCTCCTGGTCCCAGCTGTCCTCAGCCACGTGGATGTGGATGCCTGAATCTAATTCATGCATCAGCCTGACAGCGCGGTCGAGGGTCTCGTTGCTTACGGTGAATGAGGCGTGCAGTCCTACCAGTCCCTGGTGCTCTTTCAGGTAAGCGGCTGTCTCATCCAGGCCCTCACCGGCGATGACCATGCCGTCACGGTCGGAGGTCTCATAGCATAGCAGATGTGACACTCCAACCTTCCTGAAGGCGCAGGCCATGATCTCCAGTGACCCGGTGACCTTGAACGGTGAGGCGTGATGGTCTATAATAAAAGTGGAGCCCCTCTTTGCACACTCCATGGCCGTCACCAGGGCGGAGATCTCTATCAGATCCCTGTCAAGCTGCTTGTCGAGGGTCCACCATATATACTGCAGTATCTCGCGGAAGTTGCGGGGGATATTCTTCGGGGCTCCCATACCCCGCGCCAGGGCGGAATAGGCATGATGATGACCCACGGCAAAGGCTTTTGTCACCAGTTTTCCGGTGCAGTCGATCACCTCGGTGTCGGGAAAGACCACTCCGTCCTCATCATTGCCGATCAGCTGAATATTCTCATCATCACGCCGGACAAGGATGTTCTTGTGGGAGAAGTCAAGCGTCTTCCAGTCGATGTAAGTTGCGTTTTTCAGCAGCAAGTTCATTACTGAAATGTTTGTGTTTATCTTTTACGTTTCAGTGGCAGTTTTGTTCTGCGGATGCCGTCGAATGCGCTCAGGGCATTGGCCACGGCAGCGGCGGTGGGGACCATCCCTATCTCTCCGATGCCTTTGGCGCCGTAGGGTCCTACAGGATCTTTCTCCTCTATGCCGATGACCTCCACCACAGGCATCCTGTCGGCACGTAATATCCCTATATCATTGAACTTCAGGCTGACAGGCCTCCCTCCCTCCATAGGAAGGTCTTCCGTAAGGGCGTAACCCAGACCCATGTGAACGGCCCCCTCGATCTGACCCTCAAAGAGCATCCGGTTCATAATTTTTCCTGCATCATGGGCTGCGATGATCTTCGAGACGTTACCTTCATCATCCACTATTGCCACCTGGGTGGCATAGCCGTATGCAAAGTGAATGGCGGCATCTTCACTCTTTTCACCCGGCTTGCTGGTCCAGTCGCACACATACTTTCCCCTGTATGTGCGTCCCGCCAGCTGCTGAAGCGATCCGTGCCGCAGGTCTTCCCTGAGCCTCGCAGAGGCATCGATGATGGCATTTCCGAGCAGGGCTGTGGCCCTTGATGAGGTGGTCATCCCCGTGGGCAGTCCCGCCCTGGTGTCAACGGTCACCTCGATGATGCCGGGGTCTATGCCTGTCTCCTGGTGAAGCATCTGCACGGCCATGGTGTGAATCCCCTGACCCATCTCGCTCCACCCATGGCTGACAGTCACCTCTCTCTCTGAGACAATATGTATTTCCACCTCGCTCTCGTCGGTCATGCCGTTACCGACGCCGGTGTTCTTGATGCCGCAGGCTATGCCGGCGTACCTGGCCTTCTCAAACTGGTCCCTGACTGCCAGCAGTGTCTTCTTCAGTCCCACACCTTTCAGCAGCTGTCCTGTCGCTGTCCTGCTGCCCTCTTCGAAGGCGTTGTCATACCGTATCTTCCATCGGTCGAAGCCGCCCTGGCGGCACAGCTCATCTATGCAGCTCTCCACGGCAAAGGTCACCTGCGGCACGCCAAAGCCTCTCATGGCCCCGGAGGGTATGTTGTTCGTATAGACAGTCACGGCTTTGATGTCGACGCAGGGGACGGCATATGCGCCTGTGGCGTGTCCCACCACCCGCTCCATCACCTTGGTGCCCACGGAGGCGTAGGCGCCGGTGTCACCCACGGCATTCAGCTTCAGAACTGTAAACCTGCCTTTGCTGTCGCACCCCAGTACTATCTCCATCCATACCGGATGACGTTTGGGATGCATGAGAATTGATTCGTCACGACTGAGATGTACCCTGACGGGACGCCTGAGGTGCCAGGCGAAGAGAGAGGCATGGCCCTGTACGGTGATGTCCTCCTTGCCGCCGAAGCCTCCGCCGTTCTGCACCTGTATCACCCGCACCTTCTCTTCCGGCAGTGCAAGTATCTCAGCCACTGCCCTGCGGTCGACATATGCACCCTGTCCCTGGCTGTAGAGCTTTATACCATCATCTTCAGGCATGGCCACCGCCGTCTCGGTCTCGAGGAAGGCGTGCTCTATACGTTGGGTCTCATATATTCCTCCTGCTGTCCATGCAGCGGCGGCAAGCTCCCCCTCAGCATCACCGGACCTGATGCTGCATGTCTCCAGGACATTGGAGCGTCCCTCATGTACTTCAATGCTGTCGGGCCTGGCAGCCTCGTGCATGTCGGTCACCGGCCGGAGGATTTCATAGTCAACGCTTATCAGCTCTGCTGCTGCCCGCGCCTCTGCCTCTGTCTCAGCCACCACGCCTGCCAGCACATCACCAAGGCAGTGAGTTGTCTCACCCTCGCCGATCATCAGCGGCCAGTCGTTGAAGATAAGTCCTGTTTTATGTGCCCCCGGTATATCTGCTGCGGTGAATATACGAATGACCCCGGGAGCCTGGCTGGCTTCGGAAAGATCAATGGTTTTTATGCGTGCCCGGGGATGGTCGCTGAAGCGGAGCGCTCCGTGGACCATATCATCAAAGTGCATGTCATCGACAAACTCCCTGGCACCGAGGGCTGTCTCCGCAGCCTGGTACTTGGGATAGGGTTCACCGACAAGAGCAGTGGACCTCCCCGCAGGTGTTGCGTTGCCGTTCAGCTCGGCGAAAGCTGCCTCCATGGCATCGATGATCTTTACATAGCCGGTGCACCGGCAGAGGTTGGGGGTGACGGCTCTCCTGATCTCGTCACGTGACGGTGATGGGTTAACGTTATATAGCGCCTTTGCCCTCATGATCATTGCCGGGGAGCAGAAGCCGCACTGCACGGCCCCTTTTTCGGCAAACTGCCTGCTGATCACCTCCCTGAACCGGGCCGGCAGTCCTTCGGTGGTGCATACCTCTGCACCCTCGAGGCTCTTCATCTTTGTGCGGCATGCCAGTCGTGCCCTGCCGTCTATCTCCACGGTGCATGTCCCGCAGACACCCTGGCCTGAGCAGCCGTCCTTCGGTGAAGTGATCCTTTTTTCCCGCCTCAGGTGGTCAAGAAGCGACTCCTCAGGGTCGCCCTCAAAATGGATCTTCTTTCCGTTGAGAGACCAGGTAATCATCGCACTGCTTTTTCCAGGCTGTCAACATCCGGTGTGACGGACTCAGGCATTCTTATCATCTGGCGCAGGGAGCCGGTATCCTTGAGGCCGCTGCCTGTCAGCAGCACAACATTGTCGGAGTCGTCAGGCAGCAGTCCCTGTCTCTGGTATGACACGAAGCCGGCATATGCTGCTGCCGCCGCTGGCTCGGCGAAGAGACCCGTACTCTCTGCCAGCAGCCTGGAGGCCTGCAGTATCTCTTCATCGGTCACCGTCATGGTTCTGCCGGAGTATTCATTGATGTACCGGCGAGCCATATAGAAGTTGCCGGGAACGTCAACGGATATGGAATCAGCCAGGGTGGATGAGGGTATAACTTCAAACTCTTCCCGGGGAATATTTCGCACGAGGTTATCGCTCCCCTGCGACTGCACCGCCACGATGAGAGGCATGCGGTCAATGATCTGCAGGCGGAGCAGATCTTCAAAACCCTTGTACACGCCTGACAGTATCACCCCGTCGCCCACGGGGACGAACACCATGTCAGGCAGACGGAAACCCATCTGTTGGTAAATCTCAAACGATACGCTCTTTTTACCTTCGATGGTGAGCGGGTTAAAGGCAGTATTGCGGTTATACCACCCGAAACGTTCCGTGGCTTTTATGCTGAGGGCGAAGGCATCGTCATAGGTGCCCTTCACCGGCACCAGCTTAGCTCCATACATCACTATCTGTGTCAGCTTGGCCGGTGGAGCACTTTCCGGCACCAGTATCAGGGCCTGCTGTCCCTGCGAGGCGCAGATGCCGGCAAGGGAGGAGCCTGCATTGCCGGTGGAGGCGGTGATGATGGTCTGCAACCCTCTCTCCCGGGCATATGCCGATACCAGTGCCGAGGCCCTGTCCTTGAAAGACCATGTGGGATTCTGCGAGTCATCCTTGAGGTAAAGACGGCAGGGCATCCTCTGCCCCTCGGTGGAGGTGATGCGGTACAGGGGTGTGTTGCCGATCCTCAGGGGAGGAAGGCTCTCAACGGTCTCGATAGGCAGCAGGCTGATGAATTGGTTTCTCATAAGCTCAGCAAAGGAAGGCGAGGATATCCTGACAGCATCATAGTCATAGAGTGTCTTCAGCACTCCCCTGGGAGGCTGGCCTGCAGTGTTGGCGGCACTGCAGGTGGGACAGAGATAGATGATCTCATCACCGCCATACTCCCTGCCGCAGTCGTTGCACTGATA
>CAZFIF010000185.1:0-4698 GCA_964519065.1 uncultured Rikenella sp. | reverse complement strand
GCTCACAGGTGGTGAGCCGCGACGACTTCCGGCGCTCCGTCTTCGTGGCCGCAGCAAATACCGGCAGAAACGTGCGGATACTGCACCAGATGGGCCAGCCGCCTGACCATCCTGTCAATATCTACCACCCCGAGAGCGAATACCTCAAAGGACTGGTACTTTACGTTGAATAGACACTATGGACCCTGCATTACATATAAAGACAATAGCCGGGAAGCTGCATCTGCACGACTGGCAGGTTGAGAACACCCTCAGGCTTCTTGACGACGGGGCTACAATACCTTTCATCAGCCGTTACCGTAAAGAGGTGACGGGCAGCCTGAACGAAGTACAGCTCGCTGAGATACGCGATGAATACGAGAGACTGAAGGAACTTGAGAAGCGCAGGGAGGCTGTTGTTAAATCTATAGAGGAACAGGAGAAGATGACCCCTGAGCTGCTGGCAAAGATCAACGCAGCCCTGACAATGTCGCAGCTCGAGGACCTCTACCTGCCCTACAGACCCAGGAGAAAGACACGCGCCTCCGTGGCCCGGGAGAAGGGACTGGAACCTCTTGCTCTCTGGCTCCTGGCACAGAAGCCCGGTAACCCGGAAGCCGAGGCTGAAAAATACCTCACTGACCTGGTGGAGAGTGCCGATGCAGCGCTGGCCGGCGCCCGTGACATCATCGCCGAGATGGTCAGCGAGGATGAACCGGTGCGCGGAGCCATGCGAAGACAGTACGAACGCGATGCGGTCATAACATCCAGGGTCGTAAAGGGAAAAGAACAGGAGGGAACCAAGTTCAGCGACTACTTTGAGTGGTCCGAACCGCTGAAACGCTGTCCTTCCCACAGGCTGCTGGCAATGCGGCGGGGCGAAGAGGAGGGATTCCTTAAACTCACCATCATGCCGGCAGAGGAGGAGGCCATAAAAATCATTGAAAGAGAGTTTGTTCGGGCAGGCAACGAGGCTGCCCGGCAGGTGAGGGAGGCTGCCGCCGACAGCTGGAGCCGCCTGCTGGCACCCTCAATGGAGACAGAGTTCAGAAAGAGCTCCAAGGAAAAAGCAGATGAGGAGGCCATACGCGTCTTTGCCGAAAACCTGCGGCAGCTGCTCCTCTCCCCGCCGCTGGGTGAGAAGAGCGTCCTCGCAATAGACCCGGGATACCGCACCGGATGCAAGGTGGTGTGCCTCGACAGACAGGGAGCCCTGCTGCACCATGACGTCATATATCCACACCCGCCGCAAAACGAGACTGCACGGAGCGTCAGCAAGCTGCTGTCACTGATTGATGAATACGGCATTGAGGCTGTCGCCATCGGCAACGGAACCGCCAGCCGCGAGACAGAGGCGATGGTGAAACAGTACCTGCCTGCTGACTCCGGCATCAGGATATTCGTTGTCAGCGAAGCAGGAGCATCAGTATATTCAGCATCAAAGACGGCCCGCGATGAGTTCCCTGACCACGATGTGACGGTTCGCGGTGCAGTCTCCATCGGCCGCAGACTAATGGACCCGCTGGCCGAACTGGTGAAGATAGACCCCAAATCGATAGGCGTCGGACAGTACCAGCACGACGTTGACCAGGCACGGCTGCAGGCCAGCCTCGACGAGGTGGTGATGTCATGCGTCAACGCCGTGGGAGTGGAGGTCAACACCGCCAGCCCCCACCTGCTTACTTACGTCTCGGGCCTCGGACCAAAACTGGCACAGAATATCGTTGACCACCGAACTGAAAACGGTCCCTTCAGGAAACGTGCTGAACTGATGAATGTAAAGAGAATGGGCGACAAGGCCTATGAACAGGCCGCCGGATTCCTCAGGATAAGAAACGCCTCCAACCCGCTCGACGCATCGGCAGTGCACCCCGAAAGCTACCACATCGTTGAAAAGATGGCCCGCGATGCAGGCTGCACCGTCGCTGACCTGATACGTGACGAGACAAGACGCAAGACCGTAAATATTGAGAAGTATGTCACTGCCGGGGCAGGACTGCCGACCCTCAGGGATATCATGCAGGAGCTGGCAAAGCCCGGACGCGATCCGAGGTCAGCCCTGCAGGAGTTCAGCTTCGCCGATATACACTCACTGGAGGATGTGAAGGAGGGTATGATAGTGCCGGGAATTGTGACAAATATTACTAAATTTGGTGCTTTCGTTGACATAGGGGTGAAGCAGGACGGCCTGGTACACGTGTCGCAAATGGCTGACCGTTATGTTGCCGACCCGTCAAAGGTGGTCAAACTCCACCAGCAACTGATGGTGCGGGTGGTCAGCGTGGACCTGGAAAGGAAACGGATACAGCTCTCTCTTAAGGGAGTCGGCAGTCGGCAGTCGGCAGTCGGCAGTCAATAAACTACCTATTCTCCGGATAAAGAGGACCTTCAGACCTCAGACCTTCAGACCTCAGACCAAACAAAACAACAAATATCAATCAACCAATTATGAAACAGACTTTATTACTATTAACCGCTGCCGTGGCCCTCGTCATGGCATCATGCGGCAAGACACCCCAGCCCCCCGTGGCTGAGAAAATACCCTATGTCGTTGAAAGCAACGGCAACGAACGCGTTGACAACTACTTCTGGATGCGCCTCAGCGACGAACAGAAGAATGCGGAAACCCCCGACTCCCAGACTGTTAAGGTGCTTGCTTACCTAAACGCCGAGAACGACTTCGCCAAGGCTGCCATGAAACACACTGTCAAATTTCAGCAGGAGCTTTTCGAAGAGATCAAGGGTCGCATCAAGGAAGATGATGAGACCGTTCCCTACCTTGACAATGGCTATTTCTATCACACCAAATACTTTGAAGGCAAGGAGTATCCTGTCCTCTACCGGAGAAAAGATGGCACGGAAACAGCAGAGGTAATGCTTGATGTCAATATCCTTGCTGAAGGTCATGACTATACCGGCGTCGGCGGTGCATCTGTCTCGCCTGACAATAACCTCCTGGCATATGGCGTCGACCATGTGAGTCGCAGGCAATACACTATATATGTCAAGGACCTCAACACCGGAGAACTTCTGTCTGATACCATCGTCAACGCCACCGGCCAGAGTGTCTGGGCTGACGATAATAAGACCCTCTTCTATGTGAAGAAGGATCCGGAGACCCTCCGTGCTGCCGTAGTCATGAAACATAAACTGGGAACCCCTGCCTCCGAAGACCAGGTGGTGTTCGACGAGACCGACGAGACCTTCGCCGTCTATCTGGGTAAAACCAAGAGTAAGAAATATATCATGATTATGTCGAGTCAGACACTTACCACCGAGGTGCGCCTCATCGAAGCAGCCAATCCCGACGGCGAGGTGATGATATTTGCACCGCGAATGGTAGGTCACGAGTATTCATTGGATCATCTTAACGGGGTCTTCTACATCAGGACCAACGCCAACGGAGCAAAGAACTTCAAACTTATGTCTTGCCCCGAAAACAGAACAGGCATGCCTGCATGGAAGGAAGTTATTCCTCACCGTGATGATGTCCTGTTCGAGAACTATGAGATATTTGACAACTACCTTGTTGCCGATGAGCGGATCAAGGGTCTTACCAACCTCCGCATCATCAACCTGGGCGACTGGTCCGAGCACTTCCTCGATTTCGGTGAGGAGACCTATACCGCCGGTATCAGCGTCAATCCCAATGGCAACACCACGCTCCTCAGATACAGCTACTCGTCGCTGACAACCCCCAACTCGACCTACGATTATGATATGGCTGCCCGCACAAAGACATTGCTGAAGCAGGACAGCGTGCTGGGAGGATTTGACAAGGACAATTATGAGTCAAAGCGCCTATGGGCTACCGCAACAGACGGAACACAGGTTCCTGTTTCCCTTGTATACCGCAAAGGATTCACGCAGGACGGCACTGCCCCTCTGCTGCTCTATGCCTACGGCTCGTACGGCTCTTCAACCGATCCTTACTTCCGCTCTTCCATTGTCAGCCTCCTTGACAGGGGATTTGCCTATGCCATTGCCCATATCAGGGGTGGCAGTGAGATGGGCCGCCAGTGGTACGAAGACGGCAAACTGCTGAAGAAGATCAATACCTTTACGGACTTTAACGACTGCGCACGGTTCCTCATAAATGAGAAGTACACCTCTGCAGAACACCTCTATGCCATGGGCGGCAGCGCCGGCGGACTGCTGATGGGCGCTATTGTCAATATGGAGCCTGAACTCTACAACGGCATCATAGCCGCAGTACCTTTCGTTGACGTTGTCAGCACCATGCTTGACGCCTCAATACCCCTTACCACCTTCGAATGGGACGAGTGGGGCGATCCACGCAAGCAGGAGTACTACGACTATATGCTCTCATACTCACCGTATGACCAGGTTAAGGAGCAGGAGTATCCCAACATGCTGGTGACCACAGGCTACTGGGATTCGCAGGTGCAGTACTGGGAACCTGCCAAGTGGGTTGCCAGACTGCGCGACATGAAAACTGATGACAACATCCTCATCATGGATGTCAACATGACCGCAGGCCACGGCGGCGCCTCAGGACGCTTCGAACGACTGAAGACCGTAGCACTGGAGTATGCATTCATCCTTGACCTCGAGGGAATAAAGGAGTAAAAAAAAGAGGCTGACCCGAAACAGGTCAGCCTCTTTAACATTAACAGAATTGAAAAACACTAAAGGTTGTGAGTCCGCCCGGCAGATCAGAAGCCGTAGGGCGATCTCTGTTCCGTTGATTTCATCTCC
>CAZFIF010000184.1:0-4819 GCA_964519065.1 uncultured Rikenella sp. | reverse complement strand
GCAGCTTCGGGTATCTCCTCCTCAACTCTCAGGTTGTCAATAATAAAATCCTGCCGCTCCGGGGTGTTCTTTCCCATAAAGAACTCAAGAAACTGTGTATATGGATCAGACCTCTTCATGATGACAGGCTCAAGCCGCATATCCTTACCAATAAAATGCACAAACTCATCCGGAGAGATCTCGCCCAGACCCTTGAAACGGGTAATCTCAGGTTCAGGGCCAAGGGCCTTAATGGCCTGCTGTCTCTCTTCGTCACTGTAACAGTAGCGGGTCTCCTTCTTGTTCCTGACCCTGAAGAGGGGTGTCTGAAGGATATAGACATGCCCCTTGCGGACCAGGTCGGGAAAGAACTGAAGGAAGAAAGTCAGCAGCAGCAGCCTTATGTGCATGCCATCCACATCGGCATCGGTAGCTATGACAACATTGTTGTAGCGGAGGTCATCAAGGGACTCTTCAATGTTGAGGGCTGCCTGCAGCAGGTTGAACTCCTCATTCTCATAGACTACCTTCTTTGTCAGGCCGTAGCAGTTGAGCGGTTTGCCCCTGAGGCTGAAGACTGCCTGCGTTTCAACGTTGCGCGACTTGGTAATTGAGCCGCTGGCCGAATCACCCTCAGTGATGAAGAGAGTGGAATCGAGCCTCCTCTCATCACTGGTATTGTAATGTATGCGGCAGTCTCGCAGCTTGCGGTTGTGGAGACTCACCTTCTTTGCCCTCTCGCGTGCCAGCTTCTGTATAGAGCTTATGGCCTTGCGCTCCTTCTCCGACTCCTGTATCTTCTTCAACAGGATGCGGGCTGTCTCCCCGTTTTTGTGGAGGTAATCATCAAGATGCTTGCGAACGAAATCGACGATGAAGTTTCGCACTGAGGGGCCGCCAGGACCCATGTCCTTTGATCCAAGCTTGGTCTTTGTCTGTGATTCAAAGATGGGCTCCTCAATCTTCACCGATATGGCGGCAATTATTGATGAGCGTATATCGGAAGCATCGAAATCCTTCTTGTAGAACTCCTTGACGGTTCTGGTCAGTGCCTCACGGAACGCTATCAGATGAGTGCCCCCCTGCGATGTATGCTGTCCGTTGACAAAACTATAGTAGTCTTCGCCATATTGCATGCCGTGGGTCATGGCCACCTCTATGTCACCACCCTTGAGATGTATTATAGGATAGAGGCCCTCACGGGTCATGTTGTCATTGAGGAGGTCCACCAGCCCGTTGCGTGATACTATCTTGTTGCCGTTGAAGTTGATGACCATGCCTGCATTGAGGTATGAGTAATTCTTCAACATGCTCTCAACGTATTCGGAGATATAATGGTAGTTGCCGAACATGGCCTCGTCAGGGACAAATATCACTTCAGTGCCGTTCTCTTCTTTCGAGGGCATCAGAGCCTCATCCCTGACCGTCTCTCCTGCCCCGAATTCAATCTCCTTAAGCTGGCCGTCACGATACGAGCGCAGTATGAATGATGATGAGAGGGCATTGACAGCCTTGATGCCGACACCGTTGAGCCCCACTGATTTCTTGAAAGCCTTGGAGTCATACTTGGCACCTGTATTCATGCGCGATGATACGTCGAGAACCTTCCCCAGAGGTATTCCGCGGCCGTAGTCGCGCACCCTGACCTCCCTGCCGCTGATGGTCACATCTATCTTGCGGCCGAAGCCCATCATATACTCATCCACCGCGTTATCCATCACCTCCTTCAGCATGACGTATATTCCGTCATCAAGAGACGAGCCGTCACCCAGCTTGCCGATGTACATACCGGGACGCAGCCTGATATGCTCCTTCCACTCAAGGGTTCTGATGTTCTCTTCAGAATAGTTTCCGTCCATCATCCCGAATTTTGGGGCAAATATAAAGAAATACCCGAGGCGAAATCTTCCGATTTATCAACAACGCCGGTGAATTATTACCCTGAGATGCAGGTATTGCGGGCGAAGGGAGGCACTCACCCGGGGTAACCGGGCTCGCTTCTCAGCTCTTCCATGGCCGCCACCATCAGACTCTGTACCCGTGCAGCCAGTTCTTCAGGATTACCTGTCCCGAACTGGCCCGGGAAGATGGGATCAAGCACCCTGATCCTTACCACCTTTCTGTTCCTGAAGATGATCCCTCCCTTCTTGGGCATGATCTCCCCGGTGCCGTCGATAAGCACAGGCAGCAGGGGCTTGTCAGTCTTGATTGCAATCTGAAAGGCTCCGGTCTTGAACCTGCCTATCGCGCCGGTGAGTGACCTGGTCCCTTCGGGAAAGATGACAATGGAGATACCATCTTTGAGCGACTTGACGCATTCCTCCATCATCTTTATGACACTGCTCTTGTTACCTCTCATAAGCTCAATATACTTTACCATCCTCATCTCCGATCCTACAAGTGGCACCTTGAAGACCTCAACTTTGGAGACCCACCTGAGACGATGGCGAAGCATGTTGAAAAAGACAATGTCAAGCAGGGACTGATGGTTGGGTATGATGACATAAGCCTGGTCCTTGTCTATCTTTTCACGCCCTTCCGTAATAACTTTCCAGAAGGGACTCATCTTTGTAAGCACAATACCCTGGATAACCATCCAGCGGTTGTTCATCAGCCTCCGGTCATCGAAGAGCAGTGAGAGGAGCCAGAGAAACACGGCAACGGGAAAGGCAAGCATGATAAAGACGACACTTGACAACCAGACCCACACGGATTTTATGACATTCATTGTCTTATGCTTTTATTTATTCTTATTGCAGCCCATGCCAGGGCGCTGCCTGCGATAAGGCCGAGCAGGGCTCCGCCGATGATGTCGCCGGGATAGTGCACACCAAGGTATATCCTTGAATAGGATACCACTGCTGCCCATGTGAACAGAGACCAGGAGAGCCAGCTCTTCTTCAGCTGCGGTGAGGCAAAGGCAGCCACGCCGAAGCTGTTGGCTGCATGGCCCGAGACAAACCCATACATCCCTGCACAGTAACCGTTGACCGTATGCACCATACCTTCAAGGGCAGGCTCGTGACAGGGTCTAGGCCGACCGACCAGGTTCTTCAGCAGGGTAGAGCCCTGATCGTCAATAAGTACCAGCACCGGCACCAGCAGGAGGGGTATCCAGGCACGTCTGCCGTACCTGCTGATGATCATCCAGATGATTGCCAGGTAAAGAGGTATCCATACCGTCTTCAGGCTCACTATCCACATCACCGTATCAAAAAACGGTGAGTGGTGCGAATTGAGAAAGAGGAATATGGTACGGTCGAGCTCTTCCATGGTCAGCTGTTTAGTGCCCGCCACAGCAGGTCCTTGAGTGGGGTTAAACCCGTACCGTTGACCGACGAGATGAAAACGACAGGCAGGTCGGTTGGCAGTGACGGCCTCATCCCTTCGGTGAGCTCCTCATCCAGAAGGTCGCATTTCGATATCGCCATCACCCGGCGTTTGTCAAGAAGTTCAGGATTATATTTCCTCAACTCTTCCATGAGGATATTATACTCCCCTGTGACATCACCGGTATCGGCGGGGATCATGAAAAGGAGAACAGCGTTGCGTTCAATATGCCTGAGAAACCTGTGACCCAGTCCCTTGCCTTCAGCAGCACCTTCAATGATGCCGGGGATGTCTGCCATCACAAAGGACTTGTCATCACGGTAACTGACGATGCCGAGATTGGGTGTGAGGGTCGTGAAGGGGTAGCTGTCAATCTTAGGCCTGGCGGCACTGACGACGGATAGCAGTGTTGACTTGCCGGCATTGGGAAAACCTACCAGTCCCACGTCGGCCAGCACCTTAAGCTCGAGGATGAACCATCCCTCCACGTAGGGTTCTCCCGGTTGTGCAAAGCGGGGCGTCTGAAAGGTAGCAGACTTGAAGTGCGTGTTTCCCAGTCCTCCCCGGCCGCCTTTGACCAGTATCTTTTGTTCGCCATCATGAGTAATCTCGAACAGGATCTCGTTGGTCTCCGCATTCCTGGCCACGGTACCGAGAGGCACCTCAATGATGGCATCTTCCCCGGCAGCGCCGGTCCTCTGGTTTGCAGATCCGGCACCTCCGTGGCCTGCGAAGGTATGCTTCCTGAATTTGAGGTGCAGCAGTGTCCAGAGCTGCGAGTTACCCCTGAGGATGACATCGCCGCCACGGCCGCCGTCGCCGCCGTCGGGACCACCTTTGGGATTTAATTTTTCACGCCTGAGGTGTGATGAACCTGCGCCGCCCTTACCGGAACGCCCGAAGATCTTTACATAGTCAACAAAGTTGGTATCACCCATTTGTCAGATAACCGTTTCAATTTGGGTGCAGAGCCTGGCGAAGATATCATCAATTGATCCTACACCATCGACGATGCTCACCACGCCGGCCTTATACCCGAACTCCAGCACAGGTTCTGTCTTGGAGCGGTAGACGGCAATCCTGTTGTTAATGATGGATTCGTCAGCATCGTCGGCTCTGCCTGATACCAGGGCTCTCTTCTTCATCCGCTCCATTAGTTCGGCATCATTGACCTCAAGCACCAGCATAAGGTCTATCTTCATGCCACGTTCACGAAGCATCGTCTGCAGCTCTTCGGCCTGCGCCACCGTGCGCGGAAAACCGTCAAAGATGAAGCCTCTCTTACCGGTGGTAGCGTCAATCCTGTTGGCTATCATCTCTATCACTACCTCATCAGGCACCAGCTCGCCGGAAGCCATTATGGCTTCCATCTTCTGCCCCAGTTCAGTGCCGGCGGAGATCTCAGCCCTGAGCATGTCCCCTGTAGATAGATGAAGGAGGTTGTATTTCTCAGCAAGGGTCACCGACTGCGTTCCCTTCCCTGATCCGGGAGGGCCGAACATAAGAACAT
>CAZFIF010000183.1:0-4834 GCA_964519065.1 uncultured Rikenella sp. | reverse complement strand
CCGTCTCCTCCTTACTAACCTCCCCGGTCCTGCCGTCAGGCAAAACAACAGTCCAATTGTCTCCCCGTGAACCGCTTTTAACAACGACCCCGCCGAAGACTATGTCTGATACGCTCTCTCCCCTGCTGTCAGTTATCACCCCGGTGTGGCCCAGATAAATTACTCTTTCACTTCCCTTCCATGCTACCAGTTCATCATCAGTCAGCTCGACAACCGTACCTCTGACCCACCCTAAATAGGAGTCGGGAGTCTGTACCAGGTGCCATCCATCTCTCTTATTTAATATTCTGACGGGAGTTCCCATCAGGGCTTGTGTCACCAACTCAGCATCATGTGAAGTCGTGGCCCTGATGTTGCAGACACTTACAGTTATCAGACCCCATGGCTTTATCACAACCTCAGGATCAGGAAGGAGGGTGATGCTGTCATTATAACTGTAACCCGACTTGCCCAGCATTGCAATGATCTCCTCCTTCGCCTCAGGCAGGTTGGTTTCACCTTTGACGGTGAGGCTGCCGTCCTTTTCCATGACCATCGCAACGTCACAGAGAGACTCGGCTGGCTGTGGTACCATCGCAGCAGCTATGGAATCAAGCTGTTCCTGAAGATCAGCAGGAACCTCCTTTGGGTTGCATCCTGCAAGCAGGACCAAGATCAAAACCAGGAAAAAGTATTTCAGTGTTTTCATGAAAGTTGTATTACATCTTACAAATTCAAAAATAAATATTTATAGTATTCAAGTCAATAGACAATTGAATTTTATTTAATTTGTCATACATTTTTTTTATTCGGAGGGAGCTGGAGTGAATTGGAGCGAATCAGTGTTATGTGCCTGAAGGGCATGGAGCGCCTGACCTGCTTAGAGTTGTTGTAATATAAAATATCTGAATATGAAAGCATTAAGAAGTGTTATCAGATGGATCGGGATGGTTGCGATCATCATTTTCACTTTAGTTGGATCAGTGAGCGGTCAGGTGGTGGAGACCGGCCTGGAGAACCTTATGAAGAGCAATTTTGATCTTCTGAAGGGAAAGAGAGTGGGGCTGGTCACAAATCCTACCGGCGTTGACCATTTTCTCAGATCAACGGTTGATATTCTCTTCAACGCCCCCGGCGTCAACCTGGTGGCGCTGTACGGTCCCGAGCACGGCGTCAGGGGTGAGTTCACCGCCGGTGAGCATGTAACCTCGGAAAAGGATCCCGCAACCGGACTCACTGTCTGGAGTCTCTACGGGAAAACCCGCAAACCGACGGCTGAGATGCTGAGTGATGTTGACGTGATTGTATATGACATCCAGGATATAGGCTCCCGTTCGTACACTTTCATCAGCACCCTGGGGCTCCTGATGGAGGCGGCAGCCGAAAACGGCAAGAAGGTTGTTGTGCTCGACCGGCCCAACCCGCTTGGTGGTATCCGCATGGAAGGGGTTGTCACACGTCCCGGCTTCTTCTCATTCGTGAGCCAGTTTGCCATACCTTATATACATGGCCTCACTGTCGGTGAGCTGGCACTCTTCCTGAACGGTGAGGGAATGCTCGCCAATGGCATAAAATGCGACCTTGAGGTGGTGAAGATGACCGGATGGGCAAGAGATATGTACTTTGAGGAGACGGGGCTTCCATGGGTTCCCTCATCGCCTCATGTGCCCCATAAAGACTCTCCTCTCTTTTACCCTGCGACAGGCATTGCCGGCGAGCTGTATGCCGTAAGCATAGGAGTGGGCTACACCATCCCGTTCCAGACCTTTGCCGCCGAATGGATCAACGCCGACTCACTGGCAGCAAGCCTCAACGGTCTGAAACTCCCCGGGGTGATCTTCAGACCCATCCACTACAAGCCCTACTACAGCACCCTCCAGGGTACGCTGGTGCACGGTGTGCAGATCCATCTTACAGACCCCTCAGCGGCACCTCTCTCCCTGATGCAGTTTTACATCATGCAGGAGGCTCATCGCCTATGGCCCGACAGAAACCTGTTTGAGATATGCAATCCGTCGCGCCATTCCATGTTCGACAAGGTATGCGGGACTGACGAGGTGAGGAAGGAGTTCACAAAGGCCTTCAGGGTCAGCGATATCAGCGCAATGTGGAACGATGACATTCCCGCCTGGAGGAAACAGGCCGGCAAGTATTTACTATACGATTAAAGAGGGATACCGGGATATTTTCCATGACCGGCAGGGGATCGCGATGCGCACGGGCTCCAGGCCTGTCGGCATACTGCCTGTTTGCAGAGGCTCGGCAATGCCCTCTCCGGGCTGCCAGGAACCAGCCCCGACAAGTGCGGGGCTGACCCGCTGGCAGGATATCAGTGCAGCATCTCCCCCTCGACGCTCTTCTCGAGCTCGCGGGCATGCTGCAGGAACTCATCGGTCTTCATCTCCCGGTAATAGACCATGCCGTGGGTACCCCTGATCTTGGCACTCTCATTCTCGTAGAAGAAGTCCTTGCCCAGTATGAGCTGCACCTGCTTGAACTGCTCAACCCACACCTGCTGCGACAGATCGCTGAAGGGACCGTCATAGGCAGGGCTGGGGAAAGAAGCATCAACCTGGCTGACATAACAATCGCGGAACGACTGGTTCAGCACTGCCATCGAGTTGAGTGAAACGGGTACAAAGACATTGGCTTCAAATGGCTGGAACCTGAACCAGACGTTGCGGTACCCTATGATCCTCAGACCTGAGAGATCCTTCTCAAGGCTCCACTGCCTGAGAGCCTCGGCAATGGCCTGGAGCACCTTGTAGTGCGTGTCAGGCCCTGATCCCTCGGGGTCGAAGGCAAGGCTTATGATGGTCGGCTGTATCCTCCTCAGACACTCCAGAACAGGCTCCACATCACGGTCCCGGTCGGGCTGCCGCGTAAAGATATCACCGGTATAGAAACCGAGCCTGAGATGCTCTATATTCCTTACCGGCACACCATAGTGCGCCCAGACAAGCTCCTCCTCGAACTCCCGCAGCATCCCCTTGAGCTGCTGGATGTCAGGCGGATTTTTCTCACCGCTGTAACTGGAATGTATAAGTTCGATGTTCTTCCGAATCTGTTCCACCAGTTCGTCCTTTGACTTCAGCCTGTAAATATCAACCATCGCCCTGACGATGCGGTGGCATACACCCCTCAGTTTACCTGCCTCATCCTTATCAGCCACCTTGTCCAGATAGTGACTCACATCCTTGTCCCACTTGAACCTGTACCCCTGGTCAAAGAAATCAGGATATTCAAGCATCTGTATCTTGTCAATCCCGATCAGCCTCAGGGTCTCCTCAAGCAGCCCGAGCAGCATGTTGTTGGTCACAGCGGTGAATCCTGATGTCAGAACCGAAAAATGAAATTTGTTGGTGATCTCCCTCAACTGGGGTATTATGGCCGGAAAAATGCCCAGCATGATGTCGTCATGGTGAGGTCCGGTATGGAAGAAAGTGGCGTTACGCTCTCTCATCAGTCCCGCACCGATCTTTCTCTTGGTCGCTTCTATCACATCGCTGACCCTCTCCAGGCTCAGGTCAGGTATCAGTGAACAGTATTCATCATTCTGCAGATCCTCCAGGATCAGCTTATGCGCATATTTGTCTATCTTCCTGCAGAGGTCATGTATGGCTCTCTCAGTCTTCTCAAAGGTCCACTCGCCCTCCCTGTAGTATCTCTCGACGGTATCATGAAGCTGAACGGCAGCACCGTCGGTGATATAGAATCGTGCATTCTTCTGTCCCTGCAGTACGGTTGCGGGATAAAGATTATCAGGTCCGTTCTCCAGGGCGTCCCTCACAACGTGGGCCTTGGCATCGCCGGCGGCGAAGATAATTGACACTGCTTCAGGGTCATAGGTGATCGTCCCCAGTCCTATTGTGATCACCAGCCTGGTCCTGGAGACCTCTATCCCTCCGAGGTCGCCCGCGGATGCCGCCTGTGTTTCGAAGTTGGTTGCCGTAAGCCTGGTGGCTGAGTTATGGTCACTGCCCCGTGTGTTGAAGGCTATATGCCCGTCAGGTCCTATTCCTCCCAGGAAGAAGCCTATCCCGCCGAGCTCGCGGATCTTCTTCTCGTAGCCGGTGCACCAGTTATCAATGCTGAAGATCGATGCCTGCTGCATCCTCTCCAGCGGGCTGAGCGGCTCCCTGTTCCTCAGGCTCAGGTCTATAAGGCTGCCAGGGAAAACCTCCGAATAATGCTTACCCCCTGGCAGGGATATCTCTTCGCTGTTGATCAGCAGGGCTTTGGCAGGATCGAGATCAAAACCCTTAATGTAATATTTACTTACATAGTCAAAGAAGCTGTTGTGCTGGCGCGGATTAATAGGATAGAACTCATCTATCTGCACGAAGTGAAGGCCTCGCAGTGAAGGTTTCTCAGTCAGAAACAGACCGTTATCCTCACGTATCTTCCGGGCTTCAGTCTTATCCCAGTTCTTCAACAGGTACTGGGTCCACTTGATGAAGTACTCCGGCGTCTTACCGGTGGGGAGGCTTATCACCCCGTCAGGATTTGCGGCGACCCATTCAAGGAACCTCAGCGCCGTCAGCAGTCCGAGGCCGGGGAAATTATGCACCACCACATATGGCAGCCTTGTTGTTGGCTCACTCCTGCCGGATCTGTCGAAGAACGACTGTTCCACCTTGCTCAAAACTGCAGTTTTCATTCGATTGTTTAATTTTTATTTCATTGGTCGAATGGAACTTGCATGAAAATTAATAATCATATTCTTTTGTGAGCTCCCGCTCATGCAAGTTTCATTGTTTCTGGTATTTATCCTGGCAACCTTTTTTCTTAACAGCTGTAACACGCAAAAGTTAAGTTATACCTGTTTCTTCAGTGCCTCATACATTATCTCCAC
>CAZFIF010000182.1:0-4879 GCA_964519065.1 uncultured Rikenella sp. | reverse complement strand
GAATTAGGAATTGGGCCTCATGAAAGGAATGACAGTCATAGTAAAGAAGACGACGCAGCTGATAGCCGGGATTATTTTCCTCTACGGCATTTATATCATCCTGCACGGTCATCTTACACCCGGCGGCGGATTTGCCGGAGGGGTTATCGTAGCCGGGTCGTTCATCCTGCTGATCCTGGCTTTCGGAAGTGATTTCCTGAACCTGGTGAAGGAGGAGAGAGGGTCAACGACATATGAAAATCTTGCCATTCTTGTATTTCTTTTCCTTGGGCTTACAGGAATGCTTGCAGGTGCAGGGATATTCTTCGCCAACTGGCTGCCCCACGGCACACCCGGCGAGCTTGTCAGCGCAGGCGTCATCCCCCTCTACAACATCTTCGTCGGGATCGAGGTCGCCGCTTCAATACTTACAATATTCCTGGCTCTGATAATCTTTAAAGAGGAGGTGCTGAAATGACAGTCTATTGGCTCTGCTTTATACTGTTCCTGGTCGGACTGTACGGAGTGATAACCAGGAGAAACCTGATCAAGATAGCGATATCGCTCTCCGTCATGGAGTTCAGTTGCTTTCTCTTCCTGGCCCTGATTGGCTATACCGAGGGAGGGGTCGCTCCTATCGTTGATACCGCTGACCCGCTAAAGACATATGTTGACCCGTTGCCACAGGCAATGGTGCTGACGGCAATAGTGATCGGCCTGGCCACAACCGCCATGCTGATGGCTGTTATCATCCGGATATACAGAAAATACGGGACCTTTGACATAAGAGAGATAAAAAACTTAAGAGGGTAAATGATGAATCCGCTGATACCGCTTTTCGTAGCCGTACCTCTTGCCGGGGCCTTCCTGACAATGATACTGGGCAGGTTCATTACAGCTATCCCCAGGTATATGGCGCTGGCCGTGCTGCTCTTCCTGGCCTTCATCAGCTTCTGGTCACTGGTCACGGGCGGCGATGGATCATCGGTATATACCCTGGGCGGATGGGAGCCCGTGGATGGAGTTCCCATAGGACTGTACCTGATCCATGACGGTTTCTCGGCACTGCTGCTATGCCTCATAAGCCTTGTCGGTCTCCTGTCAGTCACCTACTCGGTCTCCTACATGGCCAGGTACACCTCCGAAAACTTCTTCTACTCACTCTTCTGCCTGATGATAGCAGGCATGAACGGAGTGGTGCTCAGCGGAGACATCTTCAATATCTACGTCTTCCTGGAGATATCGGCCATCTCATCCTACGCCCTCGTTGCCTTCGGGGTTGAGAAAAATGAACTAGAGGCCACACTGAAATACCAGGTCCTGGGGGTCGTCGCCTCATTTATGATACTCTTTGCCATCGGATTCATCTACTGGAGTGCAAAGACACTGAATATTGCAGATATCCGGACCGTCTTCAGCGCTGGTTATGACAACAGTCACTACCTGCTGATACAGATACTGCTTCTCACCGGATTTGGTCTCAAGGCTGCCATCATTCCATTCCACGCGTGGCTGCCCGATGCCCACTCATCGGCTCCCTCTCCCATCTCCGCCATGCTCTCCGGGGTGCTTATCAAGGCGGTAGGCATCTATGTGATCATTCGCCTCTTCTTTAATATGTTCGAGGTTACAGAGGGCATGTCTATAGTTATCACCACCCTCGGCGCTCTCTCCATGGCCGTTGGCGTCTTCCTGGCTATAGGCCAGTGGGACATCAAGCGGCTGCTGGCATACCACAGCATCAGCCAGATGGGTTATGTCGTCATGTCGGTGGGAATAGGAATGATACTCATGGCCAGGGGCATCCGGAGCGAGGTAGCGGCCCTTGCCATCACCGGCGGTATCTTTCACATGCTTAACCATGCTGCCTTCAAGGGACTGCTCTTCCTCAATGCCGGGGCCATAGAGTATTCAGTCGGCACCCGTGACCTCAGGGAGATGGGCGGACTGGCAAAGGGCATGCCGGTAACCTCTGCCACTTCGTTGGCCGCATCACTCTCAATATCCGGCATACCACCCTTCAACGGCTTCTTCAGCAAACTGATAATAATAGTGGCAGCAGTGATGGGCCGCTTCTACTTCCTTGCTCTCCTTGCTGTCATAGTAAGCATTATCACACTGGCCTCTTTCATGAAGTTCCAGCGCTATGCCTTTTACAATATTGAGCCGGGAAAGATCAGGAACGATATAAAAGAGGTACCCGTGCCCATGTTGGTGAGCATGATCACCCTGGCCGTCGTCTGCCTGCTGCTCAGCCTGCTGGCATTGCCAGGCCTCCGCGAAACGGTGCTCTCACCCGCAACCGACATCCTGATGGACCAGTTGAAATATTCCTCACAGATAACAGGCATGTGATATGAGATACGTGACAGTTTTTATATTATCCCTGATCTTCTGGCTCCTGATCACCTTCAGGTTCACGGTGTCCAATATTGCAGCAGGAGCCGTTGTCGCAGCACTGACGTCAGCCATCTTCGGCAGGTACTACTTCCATAATGTGGGCAAATTCCTCCAGCCACGGCGCTGGTTCTGGTTCCTGGTCTACCTTGTTACATTCATCTGGGCATGCATAAAGGCTAACTTCGATGTGGCATACCGTGTGCTCCATCCGGGAATGCCTATCAGACCGGGAATAGTGAAAGTGAAGACCACCCTGAAGTCCGACTTTGCCCGGACACTGCTTGCCAATTCGATAACTATGACGCCGGGGACGATCACCGTTGACATTATCGGCGATGAGATGTATATCCACTGGATCTATATCCGGTCCGAAGACCCGGCGGTATATTCCAGGATGGTGACCGGGAGATTTGAAGAGTACATTAAAAAATTTGCGGAATGACCACTTTCCTGAATATCCTGCTCTACATACAGATTGCACTCTGCGCAGCCTGCCTCTACCGGATTGTAAGGGGGCCTACCATACCCGACCGGATGGTAGGTATAGACATCTTCGGGATACTGGTGGTGGGAATCTGCGGAATCATCTCGGTGATGACAGACAAAGCCTTTATCCTCGACATCGGCATTGCCTGGGTAATATTGAGTTTTATAGGAACCCTTACGCTGGCAAAATACCTCAGCGGCAAAAAACTGAACGAATGATATGGCAGCGGTGATCTTAATATCGGTAGGAGTCCTCTTTAATCTCTTCGGGTGTCTTGGCCTCCTGAGGCTGCCAGACATGTACAACAGGCTACAGGCAGCCACAAAGTGCGTGACACTGGGATGCTGCAGCATCCTCCTCGGTGTCATGTTTCACTTCGGTCTCGGCAGTGCAGGCTTCCGTGCCCTGGTGGCCATCCCGGTGCTCTTCTTCACAGCCACCGTGGCAGCTCACGCCCTGGTCAGGGGCGCATACCATTTCGGAACGAAAATGGACAAAAGGAGTGTGAAAGATGATTATAGTGAGATAGTAAAATGAAGTACCCTAAACTGAGAGAGCTGAAAGAGGCAGTGACATCACTGGTAACGCCGGCCTATACCTCTAAATTTCCGGTAGGGGGACATGTGCCCTTCAAGGATTTCAGGGGTAAGCCTGTAGTTGATGATGCCAACTGCGTGGGATGTGAGACATGCGCCAACGTATGCCCGCCTCTGGCGATCACCTTCATTGACGACAGGGAGAAGAAGATCCGCACCATCAGGCGCGATTACGGTAAATGCATCTTCTGCGGTCAGTGCCAGGAGCATTGCATCACAGGCAAGGGAGTGAAACTCTCCGACACCATCTACGATATGGCTGCCTTCGACAGGTCGGCCGTCGTGGAGTATCAGGAAAAGGAGCTGCTGGTGTGCGATAACTGCGGCGCCATAATAACGACAGTCGAGCACCTGAGCTATATGCACCGTAAGCTCGGACCGAAGGCCTTTGCATCAATACTCAATCTCAACATACTAAACCGTAAACTGAAACTAGCTGAGGGACAGGATCTCTCGGCAGAGATTGACGAGACACTCCAGAGAAAGGATATGTTCAATGTCATCTGCCCTAACTGCCTGCGGCAGGTAACCGTCAAGTATCTTTTCAAAGGTGCCTGAGAACCTGACAGACCTTCTTTCGGATAAAAACCGGAAAATCCTCTTCGTCGGCATAGGAAACATCCTGCGACAGGATGACGGGGCAGGGGTATATGTCAGTACACGCATAAACGAAACGGAAAACATAAAAGTGCTGACTCCGGAAGTCAGCATCGAGAACTATATCGGGAAAATCAACTCCATTGATCATGACACCCTTGTGCTGATCGACTGTGCTGACATCAAAAAACCACCGGGGAGATGGGAACTGATACCTGTGGAGCAGGTCAATGACCTCACCTTCAACACTCATAACATCTCACTGAAACGACTCTCTGAGTTCTTTAAAAATGAGGTGCTGATACTCGGAATTCAGCCGGAAACTGTTGCTTTCGGCGAGAATTTATCGTATATTGTACATGAAGCATGTAACAAAATTGTCGGACTGATTAACGAAAAGGAGGTATTAAATGGCGGTTGAATATTTATGCAAAGCCTGCAGAGGACAACTTAAGGTCAAATCATCAATAGTGCTCTCTGCCACTAAGATCAACAGCTCAACGCGAGGACTTGTATTCCTGAATCCTGAGCTGGGAAACTACACCAAAACGACCCACCCGTCGTTTGAAATGGAGAAGGGTTCCGAGTACCTGATAAACTGTCCCATCTGCCACTCCCAGCTCAACAGCATGAAGTATCCTCACCTGGTCAGGATCATCATGGTTGATGAGAACGGGAAGGAGTATGACATCTATTTCTCAGGCATCGTCGGAGAAAACTGCACCTACAAGATCAGTGAGACCGGGGTGGAAAAGAGCGGTCCCGATGCAGATCTCTATGACAAGTATTTCGATGTCCCCAGGGAGGACAGGAAGTATCT
>CAZFIF010000181.1:0-4888 GCA_964519065.1 uncultured Rikenella sp. | reverse complement strand
ATGACGAGATCACCGAGCGCGAGCCGTATAACGGCTACCTGGTCTACCAGGGCGGCGTACCCGAGGTGGAGGAGTTCATCCGCCGGGTACACAAATAGTCTTCAGTCTACAGTCCTCGGTCAGCAGTCAATTGATTATCAATCTATTGCCGACTATGGAGTGCCGACTGCTTCTAGCCACCGTAGCCTTGGCGCAGGTGGCCGACTGCGGACTCCCCCCTGCAGGCTGGCTGCTCGCTAAAATGACCCACCGGGTCATTTATTGACGCTCGCCCCTCTACTGCCTACTGCCTCTGGCCTCCGTAGCCTTGGCGAAGGTGGCCTCTTAGCGAATATTCTTATAGTGCTCGTACCGCTCCAGGATATCAGCCACATACGCATTGACCGCCACACCCTGCTTCAGCCTGCCGTTGCGCACCACCGGATCGCCGTAGATGGCCGGATCCGACTTGCGCTCCAGGAAGAGAGAGACGTTGTTGTCCCACTTGCCGGGATCAAGCCCGTTCTTCTCAGCCAGCTTGATGGCGTCAAGCACATGACCGTGACCGGCATTGTACGATGCCAGGATGAACTTCACCCTCTCGTCGGGATCGGTCACCCAGTCGTCAAACAGCCTGTCGAGCATCCTTATATAACTGACACCCGCATGTATGTTGTTGTCAACCGACCTGGTAACGTCAAAACCGAAGAACTTCCCGGTCTCGGGCATCACCTGCATCAGCCCGTAGGCACCAACAGGAGATATCACCGACGGGTTGAACCTCGACTCCTGGTAGATGAGCGACGCAACAAGACGCCAGTCCCAGCCAATGCTGTCGCTGTATTTCCTGATGATGTCATCAAAGGGTGACACCTTGCCGGTGTAGGTGGCAAAATATTCCGAGGAGGCCATGCGTACTGAACGTGAAGCCTTGAAATACTTGTGCTCCAGCCATGCATATTCGCGTGTGGTCTTGAACCCTGCAATCCAGCTGTTGAGCTCCGCCTCGAGCGCATCGGTGCCCTCCTTGCGGATGCTCCATGCGATGTTCTGCGGAAAGCTCACAGGCGTGGAGAGATCAAGCTCGGAATAGAGAGACCCTATGATCCTGGTCATGTAGTCATCACAAACGGTATAATCTATCTCACCCCGGGCCACCTGACGCGCGAGCTCCTCGGCATCGTAAGGCACCTCAATGACACCTATATCGATTCCCGATTCGCGCTCAAGGTTATAAAGCCGCTGCGCATATGAAGAGCCCTTCTGTACATACACCGTCTTGCCCGCCAGATCAAGCTGGTTTCTTATCATACTGGCTTCGATGGCATCTGCCGTCATCCTGTTCCAACCGCCGGGCTTGCGCTGAACGAGCACCTCCGTGCTCTGCATCAGCGGCTCGGTAAAACGCATCATCTCCTGCCGGTCAGCATTGACCGACAGCCCTACGGCTACCAGGTCAACCTTACCATCCTGCAGATACTCAAGTGCCTCATCTATGTCGTTGCTCGTAATGATCTCAAGCTCAACATCTATGTGATCGGCAAATTTTCTGAGTAACTCGAAATGAAAGCCCATCGGCTCTCCCTTATATATGAAGTAGCTCGTCTGATTCACGTTGGTCACCGCCCTGATCTTGCCGTCAGCAAGGACCGCATCAAGATCACGCGGTGCAACAGTGACATCATTGTCTGCTCTGTTCCCCTGCTCGCAGGAGACGACTGACAGAAAAACTATAAATAAGAACGAAAAAAACTTTCTCAATACCTAAACTAATTTGGTCCGACAATCTAACAATCCGATTGCCGGTTTGTTCGCGCCGCAAAGGTAGTCTTTTTTCTAATCATAGAAAGTCCAGGCGATTCCGTACTTTATCATTCTGATATTCAGCGGATAACCTGATATGAGAAAGTAATTGTAACCGGTAAGTTCAGAGTTAACATGGTCCACCATAATGAAGATTCTGGTGCGCTTAACCTTGAGATTCAGGAAAATATTGATAAACGGATAGTTACCTGTCTGTGAATCGGACTGGCTAAAATATCTGCCTGTGGCAGGCATGTAATTCATGGCATAATAGGAGGTATGAATCATCGCCTCAGCACCGAGCTGAAAGCTCAGCTCACCCCCTGTAGATGCGAACTTGAAGACATGGTCAAAGAAAAATGCACTGCGGGCGGTGACAAGCGGGAGACTTAACACTTCACTGTTGCTGCTCTGCTGCAAAAGCACCGTGTTATCAAGATGTAACTTCCAGAATATAAAGTCTTTGCTTGCCAGCAGTGAGGCTACCGAGAGACCTCCCTGGTGCTGTGCTGGACGAGCATCGATGCCCATATGGGTAAAGTTATCAACAATGGCATAGCTAAAACGGATATTTAGATTGCGTTCCGGCCACCGTAATGAGGAGCCGGCCATGAGCCTGAATTCCCTGGACAGGTCGTTCTGCCACGAGAAATTATTCGAGCCCCATTGCTCGTACCAGAAGGAGGGCGTATAGCTGGCAACGGCACCAGTTGCGTCCCATGTGACTGTGCCTTTGTGCTTTGTCACAAAATCGCGGTAGATTCGCCCGTTAACGATAAAGTCGCCTGCCCTGTAACCCTGAAACCAGAGATCGCCCGAAGCAGCCCACCCGAATTTGCTTCCGATGTTGTTGAAAACTTTCCCCGTCAAAACCAGTGAGCTGGTGCGACTTGTGACCGTATCGGGCCTCGTCAGCGTATCGCCCGGCATCACCTGGGCAAATTTGCGAAGCTCACTGCGTATGCCGGCCCCTGCTCCTATCCTGAATTTTCCTGTGCTGCCGGCAGCAAAATCGACCCTGAGGGTGTTCGACAGGAGGCTTTGATAGAGCGAATCAGCCGTCTGTGTCTTGCTGATCATCACCGTGTCATAAAGCTCTGTGACGGGATATTTATCCGTGTACCTGCGATGATTCCACTCGTAGGTGCCTATATGAGAGAACGTTATGGGACCCGACCTGATTAGCTCGCCGGTGATGCTGTCGCGCTTGCCACCCGGAGAATAGCGCTGCACCAGCATCAGGTAGCGGTTCTTCAGGTAGCTCATGGCTCCGTTAAGATCATTGAGAACGACAGGTACATCTTCCGGGGCGTATTGCTGAAGGCTCTCCACACCTGCTATTCCACCGTTCTCCTGCGACTCATGGTTGTTGATGCCTGCAGAGAAATAAGCTGTGTATATGTTCCTGTTGTACGATGTATGAAACAGAAAGTTCTTGTTTACAGCACGTTGCAGGTCATACTGCCCGATGTTGAAGACTATGTCGTAGATTATTCCGAAGTTCAGGAACCGGCTGGCGTTCTGCGAGTGACGCACCCTGAAGGTCTGCTCCGCCACGCTGCGTGCTCCGCCGTTGGTCCACTTCATTTCGGTAAAGGGCACGTGCGTGTTGATAAACAGGGTGTTGGCCGGTGTCCACATGAACGGCAGGTAATGAGAGTATAAGAACCTGTCGGGCCTCCACTCGCGGTCGAAGAAGTTGATCTGGTACAGTGGAAGACCGTAGTTGCCGGTATAGGCGTTGAAATCAGAGTATTTATCAGTGATGCGGTAGCGGTGGAAGAGCGAGAAGGCCGTATCAAGAGGCACGAGTATCTCTTCGGTGAAGTCCGGCGACAGGGTCCACTGCCGTGAGCCGGAGGAAAAGATAGTATCAGATAGGAAGTCAGAGGCCGGCTGGCGCCTTATGGCGGCCTGTTGAATAAGGGAATCGGCAAGTGATGGGCCGGGGCTGTCCGTGGCTGTCCGGAGCAGAGTGCCGGTGGCCTTCCGGGAAATGGTGTCCGATGCTGCCCCGGGTACGATATCTGTCAGCTGCCGGGCGGTGGTATCTGCCTGCGGGAGGGCGGTGGTATCAGCTACAGGCTGCGGCATGAGATCCGGCCGCCCCTTCCTTGCCGGAACGGTGTCGATCTCCTGTGCCGTGAGGACAAGGGGAAGCAACAGCAGTATCATATGGGCCAACGCTCTGCGCATCACTGGCAAATTTACTTAAAAAGAGACACGGGCAGTCGCAATCGAAGGGTCAGAAGTAAAAAAGGACCGCCCCGACGAAATGTCGGGACGGCCCCGCGAACAACAACCATATAATGGCAAAAACAGAATCAGTCTACATTATCGTTCAGATAAGCATTGTTCTCCCTGATAACGGGCTGGTTATCCTCATCGAGGCTCAGCGTGAACTTCGACACCTTGCTGCCGGCAACCTTGTTGGCGTTATGGATGGCAATCTTCTTGCGCACGTAGGCCGGCACCTCCTCGAAGTCCTCGATGTTGTCATTCATCGACTGCGTTGAGAGACCTTCGTTCTTGATGACGTTCTGCATGTGCTTGAGCTTGCGCAACGTACCCTCGTTCTTGTCTGCCGGCGGGGGGGCGGGGCGGGCAGGAGCGGGAGTGATGCTTATGTCACCGTCAGGCTCGAAGTCGATAACCCCCTGGTTGACAGATGTTGAGTGCGGGGTGCCTGTGTGGTCGGGGGTGCGCGATGCACGAACAACGTACTGTCCGTCAGGCTCCGTCGCGCCGTCGGTGAGGGAGGGCTGCTGCGCCGCGGAGAGGCTTATCACCTCCTTCTTCCTGTCCGACTTGTAACCGTCGACGTCGATACTGGCCTCGAAGCCCGTGGCAACCACCGTCACGCTGATGACATCGCCAAGCTCCTCATCAGTGGATATACCCCTGATGATGAGCGCCTCCTCGGAGACAGCGTCGTAGACATAGTCGGTGAGCTCACCCAGCTCGTCCATGGTGATCTCGTTCTCGCCGGTGCCCGACTTGATGTTGAGCAGTATGCTGCGAGCGCCGGTGATGTCATTGGAGCTCAGCAGCGGCGATGTCAGCGCCGCCTCAATGGCCTTCGTGGCACGCTCCTCACCCGAGGCGG
>CAZFIF010000180.1:3373-4889 GCA_964519065.1 uncultured Rikenella sp. | reverse complement strand
AATTAAGGATCAAGGCGCTTTCAGTCCTCTACGCCTGCAACAGGAAGGAGATATCCGACCTGGAGGAGGCTGAACAGGAGCTGATGCTGAGCATCAGGAAGAGCTACGATCTGTATCATTATCTCCTGCTGCTATTGGTTGCTCTCTCCGACCTTGCGAGGGAGAAGGTGGTCCTCTCGAGGACAAAGAACATTCAGTCACCAGAGGATATCAATCCGAATACGCGCTTTGCAGAAAACAGGGTCATTGCCCAGCTCAGGAGAAATGAGCAGTTGCATCACTATTCAGAGGCGACTCCTGCCTTATGGACAAGGAAAGACAGGATCACCGGTTTCAGGTCTCTGAGCCGCTGGCTTGGAACACAGGGCCTCTCATGGTCAGAGCATCCCGGGATAGTAAGGATAGTATACAATGAGATGACACAGTGGGAGACCTATAAGTCATACATGGCCTCTCCGGATGACAGCTACAAGGCTGACCGCAGTTTCATCAAGGAGCTTGTGACCAGGTTGCTTCCTGCATCAGGGGAACTGGCCGCCAGCCTCGAAGAGCAATCGGTCTACTGGAACGACGATCTTTTCTTTGTCGCATCGATGATTCGGAATTCACTGGGCAAATTCAGGGAGAGTGACGACGGAAGCTCTATAGCCATGCCGACCCTGTTTACCAATGAAGATGATGAGAAGTTTGTTAAGGTACTCCTCCGGAAGGCTATACTGAACAGGGAAAAGAACAGTGCTCTGATCGATTCGCATACGACAAACTGGGAGGTTGAGAGGATTGCCCTTATGGACCAGCTGGTGATGCATCTTGCAGTTACGGAGCTGGTAGAGTTTTCAGAGGTGCCCGTCAAGGTTACCCTCAACGAGTATATCGAGATTGCCAAGGAGTATTGCACGGCCAAAAGCAGTACTTTTGTGAATGGCATCCTTGACAAGATCGTCAGGGAGATGAGGGCTGACGGAAGCTTTGTCAAGGAGGGAAGAGGCCTGATAGGGGAGGCCTGACGGCATAACTCTCTCTTCAGCGCGATGAATAATATTGTGAAAAGGGAAAAATGATAAAGAATTCAATCCATGTTTTGACAGTCCTGCTGGCATTTGCGACAGTGATGTCCTCTTCGTGCAGCAGGAGTTCATCCGGTGCAGACCGTTACAAGCTCTCTGATACCACCGGAACGGCGGTAATGACGTTTCAGTCGCCGGAACACAACTTCGGGAAGGTCAGATCCGGAGAAAAAGTGGGATGCATCTTCACTTTCAGAAACACGGGCGATGCTGATCTGGTGATAAATTCTGCTACAGCAAGTTGTGGCTGTACGGTTCCCAAATATGACAAAAAACCGGTGCCTCCTGAAGGTGCCGGAACCATTGAGGTGATATTCGACACATCCGGCAGAGAGGGCCTTCAGACAAAAACTGTTGTGATTCAATCGAATGCAGAAAATAATTTGGTTATTTTGCGTATCATTGCGGAGGTGTTGAAACCAGGCAGCAGGGAATAGGCAGCAGAGGGG
>CAZFIF010000180.1:0-3273 GCA_964519065.1 uncultured Rikenella sp. | reverse complement strand
CAAAAATGACAACACTAGCATTAATTTATTTACAGGCCACACCGGCAGGACAGGGAAGTCCCAACATGCTTACAGGTCTGCTTCCCCTGTTACTGGTCTTCGTGGTCTTTTACTTTTTCATGATCAGGCCGCAGATGAAGAAGCAGAAAGAGCTTACCAACTACCGGAACGCGATTGCCAAGGGTGACAAGGTGATAACCACGGGAGGCATTTACGGAAAGGTTGTTGATGTGACTGACAATGTCGTTACAGTTGAGATCGCCAATGACGTAAAGATCAGGGTTGACAAGAGTGCCATCCTGAAGGATCCTTCTGACATACAGGCAAAGCAGTAAACTTATATCTGAATCAGGGTTATGATAATGAACGACAAAAAGCGGTCGAAGCAGTTTCTAAACAAGGAGCTGCCGGTCTTTGCCTTTTTCCTGCTGCTGTCGTTCATCTTCTGGTATCTCAATGAGCTCAGCAAAGAGCTCCAGGGTACCATCAATTACCCGGTGCGCTATATCAACCCGCCCAGGGACCGCATTATTACGGGTGATCTTCCTGACAAGCTGGAGATGGACCTGCGCGGACCGGGCTACTCAATACTGAAGGTCAAGCTTTCAGGCAGCAGGGCTCCGGTAGTTATCGATTTCACCAAGCAGGCACCCAGGCGATTGCCGGGTCCGACACCCCACTACTACCTGCTGACCTCCGGGCTTATCAGTAACTTCTCGAAGCAGCTTCATGCTGACTTTGATATCCTATCTATCTATCCCGATACTCTCTTTTTCGGGTATGACAGGCTGGTCACGCGGCGCATGGCCGTGATTCCTGATCTGAGTATCGAAACTGCAGGGGGGAAGAAGGTGATTATCGTTCCCGACCCCGACAGTATAACTGTCACAGGTCCAGCACATATTCTTGACACCCTTCCGGGCATCTTCACCAGGCACCGGTCATTCCGGCGGATAGACGAGAACTTCAGGTCGAAGATACCTCTTGACTGTCCGGACTACCTGTCGACGGAGCAGAAGAGGGTTGAAGTGGAAGTGACGGTGTCAGGAAAACAATCCTCCTTCTTCAGCCTGAAGCAGACCAGGGATAACAAGTAACGTGTGCAATGGCAAAGCGACTGGGTGTTACGGGAGGCATAGGCAGCGGGAAGACAACCGTATGCAGGATTTTCAGGGTTCTTGGAGTCCCCGTCTTCGTTGCTGACGTTGTCGCCAGGGAGTTGATGGAGAACGACCTCTCTCTGCGGAAAGAGATAAACGCGATTGCCGGCGGGGATCTGTATGTCACGGGTAACCTTGACCGCAAGGAGCTGGCGCGTATCATCTTCAACTCCCCGGATATGCTCCGGAAGGTCAATGCAGCAGTCCATCCGGCAGTTCTGGGTCTCTTTGACCGTTGGGCCGGCAGTTCGGAGGCTCCCTATGTGATAATGGAGTCAGCCATACTATTCGAGGCTGGCGCTGACACTTTCGTTGACAGGGTTCTGACACTCTCCGTGCCGGTGGAGGAGAGGATAGCCCGCGTTATGGGACGCAATGACCTGAGCCGCGAGCAGGTGATCGAGCGAATCAAAAACCAGCTTGAAGATGAGGAGCGTGAGGAGCAGTCGTATTACATACTCAACAACTCCGACAACGAGATGATCATACCGGAGATCCTTAAGATACATAATGACATGCTTCGTTTTTCAGGAAGCAGAAAGTGATGGGTAAATTCGCCAAGTGGATAGGAGGGGGACTGGGCTTTGTCTTCGGAGGCCCGATAGGAGCACTTCTGGGCTTCTTCATCGGATCATTCGTTGACAGCACCACTGTGATCCGGGGGGAGACAGGCGGGCAGAGAGTATACAGGACCACCCCCGGAGACTTCGGGGTCAGCCTGGTGGTGCTCATAGCGGCTGTCATGAAGGCTGACGGCAAGGTGCTCAAGTCGGAACTCGATTATGTAAAACGGTTTTTCGTGTCGCAATTTGGTCCGGGCACCGCACAGGAGGCGTTGCAGATGCTGAGGGACCTGCTCAAAAAGGATATTCCCCTGAACGACGTCTGCAACCAGATACGCAATAACATGGACTATTCGTCACGGTTGCAGCTCATCCACATCCTGTACAATATTTCAGCAGCTGACAGACGCTTTGAGAAAGCCGAAACGGAGATGATCAGGTCTATTGCAGGCATGCTTGGCATCTCATCAGGTGATTACGAATCCATTCGCAATATGTTCGTACCGGCAACCGACGCTGCCTACCGCATCCTGGAGGTGGAACGTTCTGCGACCGAGGAGGAGCTGAAAAAGGCCTACCGCAGGATGGCACTGAAATATCACCCTGACAAGGTGAGCCATCTTGGAGAGGAGTTCCGGAAGACGGCGGAGGAGAAATTCAAGGCGGTCAATGAGGCCTGGGAGAGTATAAAAAAAGAACGAGATATCGTCTGACGGAGGTCAGGCATACATTTCATTAACACTTAATTATCATAACCATGAATCTGAAAGATATTCTGGCTATTTCCGGTGAAGGAACGCTATTTAAATTCATCGCACAGGGAAAGAATGCAGTCATAGTTGAGAACCTTGAGACCGGGCGCCGTTTCAGTGCCGGAGCCCAGGCCAGGGTCAGCGCCCTGGATGAGATATCAATCTTCACCACAGGCGAGGATATGCCCCTGGGAAAAGTGATGGATCTTCTGTGGGATAAGGAGAACGGCGGTGAGGTTATCTCGCACAGGCTGCCAGACCCGGAACTGAAAGACTATTTTGCGGGTGTTCTGCCTGACTATGACCGCGACAGGGTTTACACATCAGACATAAAGAAGGTGTTGCACTGGTACAATATCCTTCACGGTCTTGGCATGCTGGTCAAAGAAGAGGAGTCTCCGGCTGATGATGCTGAAGCCGCAGGCACAGGTAAAGAGACTGAGGCAGAAACAAAGAATCCTGAAGGTAAGAAGGCCGGAAGGAAGAAGAGTGATGATAAAGGGGAGGCCGGAAAGGCAAAAGGCAAAGGCGCGGCTGCTGACAAGAAAAGCACAACTGACGCGGGGGAACCTGAAGACGACGGTGCTCCCGTGAAACCTTCAGGCAACATCTCCGCAGAACCGGAGAAAGAGAGTTAGCATGGCAGTGACGAACTTCGGCGGTGACGAGGTACGGTACAGCTATGATGAATCGCATATTATCATCGTGCCTGTCCCGTATGATGCTACGAGCACCTATATCCGAGGGGCAGACAGGGGGCCGGCAGCTATTATCGAGGCCTCCCCGGCGTTAGAGTTT
>CAZFIF010000179.1:0-4898 GCA_964519065.1 uncultured Rikenella sp. | reverse complement strand
GGTCCTCGACGGGTCCACGGAGACACTGCTCTTCACCGGAAACAGGAGTCTCCGCCTGCCCGGCGTACAGATAGTCACTCTGAGAGAAAAAATAGATTTCATACCTGAAATACTGACCACACTCCATGCCATGGAAGTGCGGTCGCTATTCGTCGAGGGCGGAGCCTTCATGATACGAAGCTTCATCGAGGCCGGAGCCTGGGATGAGGCCAGAAGATTCACCGGCATGATGAGCTTTGGCAACGGGGTGCCGGGCCCCTATCCCGGAATGAAGCCGGAAAAAATGTTCCTTTTTGAGAAAAGTAAACTGGAAATTACGTATCATTTTGACGGGAACTCCGTATAACTCTACTGTTAGTAACTGCTATTATTTGTTAGTAAATAATTATTCGTATTTTTGAGACCCAATCTTAAAAAGGATCTGATATCATGAAACGAGGATTCTCAATTCTTGTAATGGTTCTTTTAGTTGCCGTTATTGATCTGAGTGGACAGACAGCGCGCAAATATATCAAGGCCGGAGACGAGTTTGTGCGCAACGGTATGTTCGAGGATGCCATTGACCAGTTCTCGAGGGCGATAGATGAGGCGCCATCCTCTGCCGACGGCTATGTCAGGAGAGCGATGGTTTATGAGCTGACAGGCGATTACGGCCTGGCGTGTGACGACTACAGGCGAGCCGGCAACTTCAAACCCGACGACACCGGAATACTTTATAACCTGGCACGTATGTGCAACAGGCTCGGAGCAGAAGAGAAGACCACCCCGGATGAGAGGGACAAATTCTATTCTGAAGCTGTGGCTTTGTTACGGAAGGCCATCAATGCAGAGTACCGCAACGGCAAGCTATACACGGAAAAGGTTGTATCACTGATAGGTATGGGCCTGTGGGATCAGGCTCTCGGAGCCTCTGACACTGCCCTGCAAATGAGGGACGATGCCCTGAACTACTATTACCAGGGGATCATCTACCAGAAAAAGAATGACTATAACACTGCCCGGCGGCAGCTTGAGAAGGCTGTGACCAAGGATAAGTCGTTTACCGAGGCCCGCCTCGAGCTGGCCAGGGTACTCATACGCCAGGGCGACGTGAACAGTGCACTGGGACAGTGCAACATGGTTATGAAGCAGGATGACAGGAATGTTGATGCTTACCTGACGAGAGCAATGGCATATGAAGCCAAGCTCGACTATCCGGCAGCCATCAATGATGTTTCTACTGCGATACTCCTTGATCCGGCGACGGCCGCTCATTATATCAGCAGGGGCACCTGCTATCAGAAGTTCAACCAGCATCTTGCCGCAGTGAACGATTTCACAAAGGCGCTGGCGATTGACCCCTACCTCACGGAGACATACCTGCTGCGCGCCAAGTCCTACGAAGAGATGAACGACTTTGAAAAAGCCGGGGACGACTATTCGCGGGTCATCACCATGAATGAAAGCAACTCATCAGCAAAGCAGATGCTCAAGGAGGCCAATGAAAGGCTCTTTGCCATCAACCGCGAGACTGTCAGTCCTGAGATCATGATAGAGTCACCCACCATTATCTCAGGTCGTGAGATAGAGGTCGGCCTCGACAGGGAGAGCGTACTCATTACGGGCAAGATCACAGATAAGAGCATGCTGGCAGAGTTTACCATCAACAGCCAGCCGGTTGCCTTCGAGGGCAAGGGCACCATTCCCTTCTCGGCGGAGGTGGAGATATCCGACGATGAGATGGTCAGGATCGTTGCCCGCGACATCTACAACAACGAGAGCGCACTGACATACCGTGTCAGGCGCACCGAGGTGGATCCCCCGGAGATACAGATCCTCGCACCTTACCTGGCAGGTGAGAATATGCTGGTGATAGACAGCATTGCCACCCGCATCGATATAGAGGGAAAGATCCTTGACCAGAACATGATCAAGTCGGTCATGATTGAAAACATCAGCGCGCAGTTCTCACAGGATAATCTGAACCCCGAGTTCATTGCCAGGGGTGTTGACATCAGGAACAGCGACAAGGTCACCATTCTTGTTGAGGACAAGTACGGCAACAGGACCATCAGGGATTTCGCCCTGAACCGCAACGGCACCACCATCTCCGAGTCGAACCCCATGGGAAACACTCTTGTGGTCTTTATTGAGAACAGCGATTACAAAAACTTCGCCGAGCTGCAGGGTCCGCCCAAGGATGCAAGTCTTGTCACCTCAGTTCTGGAGGGCGACTACCAGGTGCTGCCCATACGCAGGCTAAGGAACCAGACGAAGCAGCAGATGGAGAAGTTCTTTTCCATCGACCTGCGTGATGAGGTCAGGGCTAAGAAGATCAAGTCGCTGGTGATATGGTTCGCCGGGCACGGCAAGTTCATCAACGATGTCGGTTACTGGATACCTGTTGATGCCCGCCGCGATGAGGAGTTCACCTATTACAGCCTCAACACTCTCAGGGCTTCAATGGAGACCTACATGAACTACCTGACTCACGTCCTGGTCATCACTGATGCCTGTGAATCGGGCCCCAGCTTTTACCAGGCCATGAGGTCTGACGTCAAGCCGCGCAACTGTTCCGACTGGAGGGCCACACAGTTCAAGTCGAGCCAGGTGTTTTCCTCGGCCGGTTATGAGCTGGCAGTTGACGACTCCCAGTTCACACGCACCTTCGTGAATACCCTCAGGGGTAACCCCAACACCTGCATATCCATTGAAGAGATAGTGATGCAGGTTACCAGGGCCGTTGCCCGGAACAACCAGCAGAAGCCCAAATTCGGAAAAATTACCGGTCTGAAAGATGAAGACGGTACCTTCTTCTTCGTAAAGAAATAGACTGATGTACCTGGGAAGCGGTAATCATGGGAAAACTCTCTCTCTCTCCTCGGCGTGCCTGCTTCTTATATCCTTAATGATTCCGCTGCATGTGTCGGGGCAGCATTATTATTTCGAACACTACAGCTCCAAGGAGGGTCTGAGCGCATCCAAGGTTTACACTGTCATACAGGATGCCAATGACTTCATCTGGCTTGGCACAGGCAGCGGTGTGACACGGTTTGACGGACTGAGGTTTGAGAACTTCTCCTCCTCTGACAGTCTCGCCCCGGGAGGAGTCAAGAGTATCTTCGAAGACAGTCGCGGACGGCTATGGCTTGGCCATATCGGGGGAGGCATGTCGGTCCTGGAAGACAACCTCTTCAGGAGGGTTAGTTTCTCGCCCTCACTATTCATCGGGGTCGACTCTGCCCGTATCACCGATCCGCTGAGCCCGGTGATGAGCCTCACGGGAGACATTACCGCCATTGTTGAATATGAGGGTTCGCTCTGGGTGGCAACATCACTGGGAGGGGCGCTGCGTCTTGAGATCCCGGAGAACGGCGACGCGGTGATGACCGGACATCAGTACATGGGGAGGCAGGGACTGAGCAATGATGCCTTCGGCCTCTTCAGTGACAGCCGCGGAAGCCTCTACTGCATCACTGACATCGGGATCAAAAAGTACGATCATGCCAGCGACAGGTTCATCCCCTTCCACCCGGAAGGACTTACAAAGTATTTTCTGACGACCACCATCTTTGAGGACTCGAAGAACAACATGTGGTTTGGCACCTTCAACGGGGGTCTCTACCGGCTTGACAGCGAGACAGGCGAGATGGGCTTCTATGATACACGCAACGGCCTCTGGGGTAACTTCGTAACCTACATTACCGAAGATTACCGCGGCAACATCTGGGTTGCATCAATGGAAGACTGGGAGAGCAGAGGCGGGATAACAGTCTTCACGCCCGGGGGTTCCAGGGTCTTCAACAGCACCAACGGGCTCATGGCACGGCATATACTGTGCATGACCGAAGACAGGGAGAGAAACATACTGATAGCAGACAGGGATGCTGGTTTCTTTATATACAAGGGGGATCACTTCACCTCGTTCCCTGCACCCGAGTTTCTCCCCTCGAATGATGTCTTTACTCTTGCACAGGATACCACGGGTCGATACTGGTTTGGCACCAGCAAGGGGCTGTCGCTGTACGACCCGGAGAAGAAGGGAGAAGAGCGGGTGATACTCAGGGGCTTCCCCCCGGCCCTTGAAGAGGTGCACATAAGTATCATAAGGCCTGACGGCTATGGCAATGTCTGGATAGTCACCTCCGGCGATGAGGTCTTCAGGTATGACCTCAGTGAGAAGACCTACAGGTATGACCTCGATCTCAACGCCAGCCTGCGGTCTCTGAGGATAGCTGCGCTGGCTGCCGACGGCAGCCACAACCTCTGGGTGGGCACTGACCGTGCTCTGATATCGTGGGATGAGAGACGGAAGGAGGTCTCCACCTACACGCAGATCAACGGGCTGACGGGCAATAATATCACCTCACTCTTCTGTGACAGCCACGGGGTGATGTGGATAGGCACCGAAGAGCGCAACGGCCTGACGAAACACATACCCGGCAACGGGGTCTTTACAGCAGTTGATTTCGGCGCTGATGTCAGGCCGACGGCTATCAGTGAGACTGCCGACGGCACCCTGTGGGTGGGAACCATTGACGGGCTCTACGGACTACGGAGCGATACGGTCTGGAAAAGGCTGACCGAGGCTGACGGGCTGCTGACGAACTCCGTCAACCTGCTGCAGCCTGACGCCGACTGCAACCTCTATATAGGCACCAGCCTGGGACTGAACAGGTACGACTGCACAACGGGACGTTTATCTTCATTCACGGAGAAGAGCGGTTTCACAGGTATAGAGACCAGGCCCGGCGCCTCATTTACAGATGACAGGGGAGACCTGTGGTTCGGCACGGCCAATGGTGCCATCAGGCTCAACCCCACGCTGATGCCTCCCGTGGTGACAGAGCCGGCGACACATATATGGAGGACGCTGGTCAACTATGAGACCTTCCCGATGCATGACGGCATCCGCCTCC
>CAZFIF010000178.1:0-4928 GCA_964519065.1 uncultured Rikenella sp. | reverse complement strand
ATTCTGTCAGAGAGGGAGCCGTGATTCACCCCGATCCTTATGGCAGTGCCATATTCCATGCAGATCCTGATCAGCGGCAACAACCGCTCCCTGGTGCGGCTGAGCTCTGCCAGCCACTCGCTTTCGGTGAGCTCATGCCTGATAAATGAGGCCCTCTTATCGGCATAGTTGCCGGGGTTGATGCGTACCTTCTCAACGATGCGTGCTGCCACTTCGGCAGCGGCAGGATTGAAATGTATGTCGGCACAGATAGGTGTATCAAAGCCTGCACTGCGCAGCTCTCTCTTGATACTGGCAAGGTTCTCGGCCTCCCTGACACCCTGGGCGGTCAGCCTCACAAGCTCACCTCCCGCCTCAATGATTCGGATACACTGGCTGACGCTGGCAACAGTGTCAAGCGTGTCGGTGCTGGTCATGCTCTGCAGACGCACGGGGAGGTCTCCCCCCATTGCCAGGCTGCCAATGTTTATGATATCTGATCTGTATCGTGTGATACCCATAATGTTATATGCCTGTCATCATCCCGGCTGCGGGCTGATCTGCTTTCCCCTGTCCGGGGTATCTGTAATGAGATTGTCTCTCATTTTTCACCCCCACCGGCGCACTCTTACCAGCGTTCATTTTACCGCATCGGCCCTCATGAAGTTATCTCCCAGTCGTACCCGTCCTTACGGTCCTTCACCGTGATGCCCAGCTCACTCAGCCTGTTGCGTATCCGGTCCGAGGTCTCCCACTCCTTCCTCGCCTTGGCCTCCTGCCTCATGTCAAGCAGCAGCGTGAGCACCCCTGCCAGCTTTTCATTACCGGCATCCTCCTCCGCCTTCAGCCCGAAGATATCATGGACGAATGTGCTGAACACACCCTTCAGGGCAGTGATGTCATCTGCCGTAAGCTTCTCCTTCCCGTCGCTGACAAGGTTAATGATCCTCACGGCATCAAAAAGATGTGCCAGCGCCACAGGTGTATTCAGGTCGTCGTTCATCGCATCGTAGCATCCCTTCTCCGTGCCGCTGACATCCACCGAAGATGTTTCGGAAGGAACCAGGTTCGCCAGCGTCCTCTCTGCCGTCATCAGCTTCTGCAATCCAAGTGATGCTGCCAGCAGCGCCTCATTGCTGAAGTCGAGCGTGCTCCGGTACTGTGCCTGCAGCATGAAGAAACGGATGGTCATGGGCGAGTAGGCCTGCAATAAAAGCTTATGATTGCCGGTGAAGAGCTCCTCAAGGGTGATGAAGTTGCCCAGCGACCTTGCCATCTTCTGGCCGTTGATGGTGACCATGTTGTTATGCACCCAGTATCGTACCGGGGCATGACCCTGGGAGACCGTGCTCTGTGCTATCTCGCACTCATGGTGCGGGAAGATAAGGTCCATGCCTCCGCCGTGAATGTCAAAGGTTTCTCCCAGGTACCTGGTACTCATCACCGAGCATTCCAGGTGCCATCCCGGAAACCCTTCGCTCCAGGGTGATGGCCATTTCATGATATGTCCCGGTGAGGCTTTCTTCCACAGGGCGAAGTCGAACGGCCCCCGCTTCTCATCCTGCCCCTCCAGCGCCCTGCTGTTGGCACGCATCTCCTCCAGCACCCTTCCCGAAAGGATACCGTAGTGATGTTCTCGGGCATACTTCTCAACATCGAAATAGACCGAGCCGTTCACCTCGTAGGCATATCCCTTCTCCAGTATCCTCTCTGCCATCTGCTGCTGCTCTATGATGTGGCCAGTGGCCCTTGGTTCTATGGAAGGGGGCAGTGTGTTGAGTCTCTCCATAGCCCTGTGAAAGCTGTTCATATACTTCTGCACCACCTCCATCGGCTCCAGGTTCTCCTGCCGTGCCTTTCTTGTTATCTTGTCTTCGCCGGAGTCATCCTCCTCATTCTCGAGATGGCCCACATCGGTAATGTTGCGTACATACCTCACCCTGTAGCCCAGGTGCATCAGGTACCGGTAGAGGATGTCGAATGTCACCGCCGGACGGGCATGACCGAGATGCGACTCACTGTAAACGGTGGGGCCGCAGACATACATACCTGCAAAGGGAGGCGACAATGGCTCGAAAAGCTCCTTCTTGCGGGTGAGGGTGTTGTATAGATAAAGTGTACTTTTCATCTTACCGGCTCTTTATGCAAAAGTAATGCTTTTGAAGTAACGGCACCGAAAAAGGGGTGCCATAAAACTGCCCCGGACCTCCGGGCCCGGGGCAGGGTCGCGACGAGGAGTGCAGCGACTCTCGTCAGAAGCGACGGATCATGCAGCGAGACTTGCAATGAAGCGCCGTTTATCCCTGTTAACCGTTATGCGAAAAGTGACTTCAGACGAGTAGTTTCCATTTTGCCGCGATTTAATCCTCACCTAAAATAAAGCCCCAACATGACATTGACTAAAAATCGAAAATTGACTAAAGTAAAAATAAGAAATTATTTTCTTATTTGTCAAGAAAAATTCACACTTTTTAGTAAAATTTTCTGTTTGGTGTCAATCGTCCTGATAACCGCCCCTCTTCAGGCCTAAAATCCATAACAGCTTACCGAGCCTGTGCGGGTAAAAGAGGAGCGCCTTCAGCGCTGTGCGGCATCCGTACCTGCGCTTCATGAACTCAACAGAGGGGAACATGTCTCCCGCAATGAAGATAACCCTCTTCCACCATCTGTCAAACGAGTGCAGATTTCTCAGGAAGAACTCACGCTGGCTGATCGACTGCACTGACCAGGGTTTTCTAATCTTCTCCAGGAAACCGCCGACAAGCTCCTGCTCCTGGTTACCCTTTATCGCGGAAGAACCCGGCAGCCCCCATATCTTCTCCACGAGGGTCGGTGCAGCACCCGTCTCCGGCACCATACCGCTCTCCACGGATTCCGTCAGACCCCTTGCCCTCCCTGGCGGGGCCGGTCCAGCATCCCTCTTTGCCCTACTACCGGCCTCCGTGGGTATTGTCAGTCCCCATACCCTCTCCATGAGGGTCAGCACATCCCTGGTCTCTGCTTCTATGCCCGCCTCGGCGGCAGCAGCCGGCAGATCCTCACCGATGATCTCACTTCCGTACTTTCGCAGAAGCAGGTATATGTCAATATAGAGCCTCAGCTGAAACTCACCTTTTATCTCATGCTTTATGATATGGCTGACCAGCCCCAGGAAGGCTGTCAGCGGGGGAAGGACGAACAGCGACTGGCCTCCGGCGGATATCACCTCTGCCTTTTCCATGGCTGCGGCCACCATCTGCGTCCCTTCCCGGCCAAAGAGCCTGTGGTGAAGATCCACGGATATCCCTCCGCGGTGCAGTTCGGGAAGATGGTTGCCTATATCGAGTATTATAGGCTTGTAGAGGTGCGACTTCAGTGAATTTGAGACAAACCCTGCCTTTATGAGTATCTCCCTGGCTCTGAGCACATCGCGGGGCGATACCAGCAGGTCAGCGTCACTCATCTGCCTCAATCCCCTGGCCCCGTAGACCTGGTGTTCAAGTGCCAGCCCCTTGAGCAGCACTACCCTGATGCCCTCCTTCTCAAGACTCTTTGCAACCTCTGCGGCAACGGATGTGATATATGCCACCCGGGCTACAGACCTGAGCCTTGACCCTTCCAGGATGGTATGTTCCGTCTCCGGCACCAGCGGCGCCAGCGACAGGTCGCTCAGGCTCTGCCAGACGAGGGCTGCCACCCCGTGCCTCACCGCCAGGTCGGTAAATCGCTGCCACTCTGTCATGGAGCGCGCCTCCGCGGCGGCACGCTCACGCTCATCGTCGGTGAAGCCTGTTCTGCAGAGCAGAAGCAGCAGGGATATTACCCTGTCGTTGTCTGCAGATGATGCGGTCATCGGTACATCGATTTCTGGCGACTGTACATCTCATGATACCTGCCGCGTGCAGCCATCAGCTCATCATGCGTACCACACTCCGCAATACGGCCGCGGTCAAGCACTATTATCCGGTCTGCCTCCCTCACGTTGGAAAGCCGGTGGCTGATGAAGATGCACGTCCTGCCATCAGTGATACGGCCCAGGTCAGAGAAGATCTCATACTCGGAGTCGGCATCAAGTGAAGAGGAGGGCTCATCAAGTATCAGCACCGGGGCCTGGCGGTATAGCGCCCGCGCTATGGCTATCTTCTGCCACTCACCCCAGCTCATCTCACGACCTCCCTCGGTATGATGGCCGAGCATCGTGTCATAACCCTCCGGCATACTCTCAAGCAGAGAGTCTATGCCAGCCCTGGCAGCTGCCTCCCTCACCCTCTTCGGGTCACTCTGCCCCTCATCCGACGAGAGGCGGATATTCTCTCCTGCAGTGAGAAAATAGAGCATGAAATTCTGAAATACAACCGAGAATAACCTGCGGTAGGCAGCAGGATCAATAGAGGCTATGTCGTTGCCGTTCAGCAGTATGCGTCCGACGTCAGGGTCATAGAGCCTGCAGAGCAGCTTCACCAGGGTGGTCTTGCCCGACCCGTTCGGTCCGACGACAGCTATCTTTTCACCCCTGCTGATCCTGAGATCTATCCCTGTCACGGCCGGCTCCCTGGCCCCGGGATAGGTGAAGGTGACATTCTCCGCCACTATCTCTCCGAAGTCTGATGATACCGGAGGCATCGCCCCGCCACCCATATCGCCCTTCATGTCGAGGAAGCTGAAGAGATCGTGCAGGAAGAGCCTGTTCTCCGCCAGCCCGGCATATCCCGATACGGCATCACGGAGGTAGACCAGCGCCTGCCTGAAAGCTACCAGGTACATAGCCAGCTCGCCGGCAGTGATCTCTGACCTCACGAACGCACCGCTGGCATATACCAGTATCCCTGCAAAGGCGGCCACCTTCACCAGTGACGCGGCACCTTCCAGGAGGGTATTCTTCCTGACAGCCTCCAGCTCCGGTGTCTTTGACCCGTCGAAGTTACTGCGGAACAGCCTCTCAAAGTAATCGCCCAGCCCGAAGAGCTTAA
>CAZFIF010000177.1:0-4965 GCA_964519065.1 uncultured Rikenella sp. | reverse complement strand
ATGGGAGAAGGTGTTGACCATGAGGAGGAGATCAGGAAGATGGAGGAGGAGCTGAGATATACCGAAGGATTTCTTGCCACGGTGCTGAAGAAGCTCTCAAATGAGAAGTTTGTTGCCAACGCTCCCGAGGCTGTCATAAAGCATGAGCGGAAGAAGGAGGCTGATGCGCGTGCGAGGATTGCCACTCTCCAGGAGAGTATCGCCCACCTTAAGAGGTGATTTGCCTGCGGTGTCAGAGTCAATGCCGGACTGCAGCCTTCCATTTATCATTGATCACAAGCTGTCATTCGTCTGGGTCACTGCTGGTGACGGCGTAACCGCCGGAGCTGTCAGTTGCCACCTTGAATGTGAAGTTGAGGGAAAGCCTCCAGCCGACAGGGCTCACTCCCTGGTGACGGCATATCCGCCGTTGCCGTCGGTCACAGTCTGCCAACCGACGTTGAGTACCAGGTGCCATCCGTCGCCAATGATATGATTTCTTTCCAGCTTTATGTTCCTGGCGCTCACCCGGAGGGTGTGGAGGTCATTTGTCAGCAGGGCACCATCCTTATCCACAGCCAGTTTCCCCCAGTTGTCAGAAACCCGCAGTCGCTCGTAGAGGGTGCCGAGGGTGTCGAGGAAGTTGATATCTTCCGGCTCGAAGCTGAAGTTGGGGCTCTCCATGGTGAGGGTCACCACCGGTCTCTCCATGAAGGTGGTCACAATGCGGCGGGTGTTCTCGTTGATCATCTCCTGCCGTTTACTCTCTTCGGCCCTGATAGCCTGGATGTCATAGCTCATCGCCAGTGATCCGGCCACATCGCGGCATACCTCCGGCAGCGTCACGCCGTAAGCCTCCAGGGTGGCGCTGCCAAGGTCGAAGTCGGGAAGATGAATCTGCCTGAAGTCGAATCCTTTATCATCAAGAAGATAAGCATAGAGGGCTCCGTGCACGAAGCCGTAGCCCCAGGCGTAAGAGCTGTTCTGGTAGATCCTGTCGAGGTATTCGAGGATCCTTGTCTTCATCTCTTCGGGACCCGAGGTACATAACTTAATATATGTAAAGGTGGTAAGTCCCTCGTAGTTTTCGAACTTATTTTCATCGGTGATGGCATCGGGAAAGAGCTCGCGCCTGGCGCCACGGAATACCAGTGCGTCGCGTATGGCCTGGTTGCGTGTCTCGCCTGATGAGTTGATGGCATATATCAGCGCTTTCCACTCGAGTTTCAGGTAGAGCCTGGCATTCCTGTCGTTGAGGTGCCTGGTGCTGAAGGAGGAGGGTTTCATTCCGTTCCTCTCCTGGAAGCAGTGGAAAAGGCCGTGGACGGTGCGTGCGGTGATCCTGTAGCTGTCTTCCGTGTCAGGAATAGGCACCATGGCATATTTCATTCCCCCGAAATCAATCATATTGGTGGTGATTATCCGTTCCCTGGGCAGCACACCGGTGAAGATACCGTCCCTGGCCTTCAGGTTACCCTCCTTGTCGGGGGCATTGGCATAGATGGCCCTGTTGAGGTTATCGACATACATGATGGGCCCGTACAGGTTTTCACCCCACAGGCTGCCGTTATCTTCGTTGCATTTTGCCTCAACCTGTTCAAAGTAACCAGCAGCTTTCTCCACGGTAAACCAGGCGATGCCCTCCTCCCTGTTGCAGGAGTTGCCTGCAAGGAGAATCAATGCTGCCGATATAATCAAGGTACGTTTCATGTGGGACCCAAAGGCGTACCAAAAATAGGAAAAAATCGTTAACAAGGGTTACCTGCCGGATCAGCAGATCCAATAATGACAAAGGTGTGGTTTTTTGTATCCATAAATTTTTAGATTTGCCCTGCGTTTAAAGTCCGCAAATGATGAGCAACGACATACTTATGAGCCGCAATGAGCTCGTGCAGTTCCTGAGGAAGCCGGCAGGCCAGTTCACCTCGGACGACATCCTCAGGTTTATCGAGGCCAAGGGTATCAGGATGGTCAACTTCAGGTATGCTGCCGGTGACGGCAAGCTTAAGACGCTGAACTTCGTGCCCTACAGTCGTGAGCACCTAGCTTCGATTCTCACCGCCGGCGAGCGCGTCGACGGCTCCAGCCTCTTTGCCTTCATTGAGGCCGGGTCGAGCGACCTCTATGTGATGCCCCGGTACCGCACAGCATTTGTAAACCCCTTCACCGAGAGTCCGACTCTCGAGATCCTCTGTTCGTTTTACAATTCAGAGGGCAAACCCCTTGAAAGTTCACCGGAATATATCCTCCGCAAGGCGATAAGGCGCTTCACAGAGTCGACCGGCTACACCATCAAGGCACTGGGAGAGCTCGAGTACTACGTCCGGTCGGCCAGTGACCAGCTCTATCCCCTCTTTGACCAGAAGGGTTATCATCAGTCGAAGCCCTTTGCCAAGTTTGAGGATCTGCGTGTCGAGGCCCTGGAGCTGTGTGCCCGGGCCGGCTGTCACATCAAGTACGGCCACTCGGAGGTGGGAAGCTTCTCAAAGGATGGTGACGATTATGAGCAGCATGAGATCGAATTTCTGCATGTTCCTCTTGATGAGGCTGTTGAGCAGATGCTCATCGCCAAGTGGATACTGCGCATGCTTGGATACAAGTACGGTGTTGAGGTGAGTTTTGCCCCCAAGATCACCGTCGGCAAGGCAGGGTCGGGGATGCACATACACATGATGCTTGAGAAGGACGGTCGGAATATAATGATTGAAAAAGGCAGGCTCAGCGACACCGCACGTAAGCTGATAGCAGGGATACTTGACCTGAGCAAGGGACTGACAGCCTTCGGCAACACCATCCCTACCTCATACCTCAGGCTGGTGCCGCACCAGGAGGCGCCCACCAACATATGCTGGGGTGACCGCAACAGGTCGGTGCTCGTGAGGGTGCCTCTCGGGTGGCTGGGTGCCTCGCAGATGATCCACGATGCCAATCCTGTTGAGCCTTCAGGCAGTGCCGACGAGATATCACGGCAGACGGTTGAGCTCCGTTCGCCGGACGGTTCGGCCGACATGTACCTGCTGATGGCGGGCATAGCCGTCGCCATACAGCACGGTCTCGAGATGCCGGGGGCGATGGAGATGGCAGAGAAGCTTTACGTCGACTACAATATCTTCAAGGAGAACGATAAGGCAGCTGCCAGGAAGCTTGATTCCCTTCCTGCATCCTGCTGGGACTCCGCCGAGGCGTTGCTGAGTCTGCGTCACCATTTTGAGAAGGACGGCATCTTCCCGGCAGGGGTGATTGACAACCTGGCGACAAAGCTGAAGTCATACAATGACAAGAAGCTCAGCGAGGAGCTCTACGGCAACAACGATGCGATTGCCGCTTTGGTTAAGGAGCACCTGCACTGCGGGTGAAGCTGGAGGCTGACTCCTTCACTGGTAAAAAATCGTTCCCATTACGGGCAACCCTGCATTCTCAGTCCGTGCCGGTCAGCAAGCCTGTGCGGTGGTGTCAAGACGGCATGTTCATGCTGCACCGGTCAGCGAAAATCAATCCCGGCTACTACACTGAAATTAAGAGTCTGCTGTTTAATACTCGTATTGTCGTAGATTCCGGTCCCAAACTCGGCCCTGAATTCAAGGGAAAAGCTCTGCCTGGGATTAAGCTCTTTTTTGATGCCGACACCTGCCAGGGTTCCGGATATCGATTTGCTAAGCAGCAGTGAGGTGTCTGTGAATGGTCTGACGACGTGTTCGGTATTTTCGATCTCTCCCTCTCTTGAATATTTTGCACCAAGATTGATCATCCCGAATCCGCCGATGTTGAAAAATGGCTTAAAGGTCCCTGCTGTAAGACTAACCTTCAGGTAAAGGGGTACTTTTATGCCCGTATAGGAAAGATTGATGTCGCTTCTTGTGGTTCCGGCATAGGTGACGGTCTCATCATAGATGTAAACATTGGTCCTGAATGCCATGATCTCTCCCTGCAGGGAGAATAGGTCTGATCCTCTTGCAAGGGGACGGTTGTACCATAAGCCGATCATGGGAGTCATCTCAAAGAAATCCATTTTCGGAATGAATTCCGAACCCGTGGATTGAGACTCCATGGAGGAATACCTCGATGCGTTCATTCCGGCAAGTATCCCGTAATTAGCCATGTAGGCCCCCAGGTTCCTCATCTCCTCGTACACGTCGGAGGGGTTGTTCATGGCGAATGTTGATGTTCTGATGCCACGGCTGTAGTTGTATGTGGCTATCACCTCCGACATCTTTTCGGGTTTCAGGGAGATATCTGCCGGTGGGGTAAATTTGTTTTCCGGATCAGGGAGTTTTTCTATCAGGTCCCTGTAGCCATTGTAGCTCAGCATTCTTCCGTCAAAGTTGACGCTTCCGGCGTCGTTACCCAGGGGCACCATGGTCAGGCCCATTCCGTCGAGATAAAGCCTTGATCCGTCATACAGAAGGTCGAGGTCGCCGTCAGTAAGGCAGGCCATGAATATCTTTCCTTCCCGTGCGGCAACTGTTTTGAACCTCATGCCGTGGGCAAACCCAAAGGCCTCAATATCTCCGGGCATGAAGGCATATTCCCGTGAGATATCAAACCACCTGAAGATACACTCCTTTACCGTATAGCCTTTGTCAATATATCTCACCTGTCCGCATGTATAACTGCCATCATTTTTAATGATGTAGCCATTCATGAATTCGGGCTGTGCAGATGCAGTGCTGCAGAGTATAACTGTGAAAATGATTGACAGCAGATACCGTTTCATTGTAGTGCAGAATTGAACAGCCCTAACTTAATGAATTTCTGCTAAAGGTGCATCTTTAGGAAGATGTTATTAAATATATTTCTAATCAGAAAAAGTAATTATATTTACCAGTGTCTGTTATTTAAGTTTGATGTCAGGGAAGTCATCTTACAGTCTGGGTCACTCAGTGGTTTGTGTGTGTATCTGGTTTTCCGGGTTTCTCCTAACCCTGACAGGGTGTGAGGATGAGCCTGTGCAGAGGGATTATCCCCGGATCAGGACGCTGGAGGTTA
>CAZFIF010000176.1:0-4978 GCA_964519065.1 uncultured Rikenella sp. | reverse complement strand
ATATCTGCAAGGGGTTCGGTAAATGGGATTGCAGGTTCTCCGATAACCAGCCCGGTAAATATTCCGAGAAAGAAACCCACAAAGATGAAGATCGTCAGGCTGTATTTCCTTCGAAAAACCATTCTGGTTCCTGCGTTCTTTCCTCAAACTTACGAAAAATGGCTTACTTTTCACAGGAAAAATGCATGTTCCGGATCTTAATAAATTCAGTAATTTTATATCGGAAATAATTGGCCCGATGATGATGATGAGAATGAGACTATGGCTGCCGCTGTTTTTACTTACGGCATTAATTCTTGCAGGGTGCGAGAAGAAAGTGATACCTGAGGAGGAGGAAGAAGAACAGGGGCCGGTACAGGCCTCTGCCCTGATCCAGAAAATCAACGGCTTCATCAAGGAGGCGATGAGTGACGTCTATCTCTGGTATGATAAAATGCCGGTCATCGACATAAGGTATGAAACTGACCCCAAGGCCTACTTTGATAAACTCCTTTACAGTGAAGACAGGTGGTCCTATATAACCGATGACCTGGTTGCTTTTGAAGGAAGTCAGCAGGGAATTGAAAAAACCTACGGTTATTCGCTGACATTCGGCAGGTTTATTGACGCTACAGGTGCTCCGACCGGCAATTATTTCGGAATTGTGGAGTTTGTTTACCCGAATACCCCTGCCTCAGAGGCGGGTTTTACAAGAGGTGACCTTATCATCCGGCTGAACGGTGGGAATATTACCGCGGATAACTACAGAGACCTGCTGTCCGGGACCTCTGTGTCAGTAACGAAGGGAATCCTGACCAGCCAGGGTATCTCAACCGGTGAGACAGTCGTTCTGGTGGCCGAAGAACTGCACCTTGACCCGGTTCTTATGTATAAGATCATTGAAAATGAGGGACATAAGATAGGATATCTTGTTTATCTGCAGTACATACCAAGCTATAACAGCACCAGTCTCAAACTGGCACTGCAGTATTTCAAGGATAACCAGATCACTGACCTGGTGCTTGACCTGAGGTACAATCCGGGTGGCTTCGTATCTGCAGCCCAGTATCTGACCAGCTCCATTGCACCACAGGGTGTGGTTGACAATTCCAGTACTCTTGTAACCTATCAATGGAACGACAGGTACCAGGCCTACTGGATCTCAAATGACAGGCAGGATCAGCTCAGAGTGAATTTTGACCCGGCCGTACCCGTCAAACTGGGTCTCAGCAAGCTTTATGTTTTAACCGGGTACGGAACTGCCAGTGCATCGGAACTGACGATTTGCGGGCTTGAACCCTATATGGATGTAATTACTGTAGGTGATACCACATATGGAAAGTATACCGCTTCCACCACCATAAAACCAGAGGAGTGGTTCAACACCGAGGCTGAATATGCCGGCTTTGAAAACTGGGGGTTACAGCCTATTATAATCCGTTATGCCAACGCCCAGGGTATTACCAGTTTCAAGAATGGCTTCGCGCCCGACTTTCTTGTCAGGGATGAATTGCTGCCGGCCTATCCTCTGGGAGATCTGACGGAGCCGCTGCTGAAAAAGGCAGTTGAAGAGATAACCGGCACAACATTGCCTGTTCCGAAAAGAGCAGTGCTGCCCGTTGATTATCTCGTTGTTGACCGCGGTTTCTCAAAATTTGATCATCAGAAGAGGAACCTGTTTATTGACCAACCAGGGTATATGCGAAATATCCCTGACTGAGGAAGCCGCACAATCTTGACATTAACACCAGGTTGTCCGACAATCCCGAACGTGCAAGGTATTGCACTTAACGTTCAGGTTTTAGTAATTTTGTGACTGCCAGGAATGCTCACGTACAAATTACCGTACTATGAAACTTATCATCCGGTTATTTTTTTTCATCCTGTTCATCCCCTCAACCTATGGGCAATCAAAGGGAGTTGAGCTTTCTCATTATATTTTCCCTGAATTTACCCCGGGTACTGTACTGATGAATTCCGGGCAGGAATATGAGGCCCTGCTGAACTACAATTCATTTACCGAGGAGATGATCTTCGACAGAAATGGTAAAAAGCTTGCAATGGCGAAAGAGGATAAAGAGCGGGTGGATACTGTTTACATCCTGAACAGGAAATTTTTTGTGTTGGACGACAGATTTGTAGAACTGCTGCACAGGTCAGGATTTGAGCTTTACGCTGAGCACAGGTGCAATGTCAAATACCCGGGTAAGCCGGCAGCATACGGAGGTACCTCGGAGACCACATCCGTCAGCACCTACTCCGGAATCTATAGCGGAGGCATTATGTATGAACTTAAACTGCCTGACGATTATACCATTAAGCCCTATACAATCTACTGGCTGAAGAGAGACGGAGAACTCAGGAAATTTGTCAACATGAAACAGCTGACAAAAATATATGATGATAAAGAGGAGCTGATCAGGGAATATCTCCGCACCCATCCTGTCGAATATGAAGATCAGGAGAGCCTGGTACAGATGATACGATTTCTGGAATCCAACTGAGTTATTTTTTTTGTTCTTTTGTCACCATCAGTAATCATTAAACCCAATCCATGAAAACAAGAATCCTTGTACTGCTTGTTCTGTCATTTGCAGTATGCACTCAGCCTGAGATTCAGGCACAGAAAAACGGAAAGAAAGGAGCAACTACTGACCGGTCAGTCACGGCAGTGCCCGTAATCATCGGCGGCGAAGCTCAGAAGATACCTGCTTTTGAGAACCCGGACAATTGGATCCGCGAGGACCTGTGGGTGGAGACTGAGTTTGACACTGACGGTGACGGCAGGCCTGACAGGATGCATGTCGATGTCACCCGCCCGAAGCAGACAGAGACAGAAGGACTGAAGCTCCCCGTTGTATACGAGTCGAGCCCCTACTTCGCCGGCACCGCCGGAAACAACAGGGAGTACTTCTGGGATGTGAGACATGAGCTTAACACTGTTCCCCCGGGACATGTACACCCTCCGCAAATAATACGCCGGGGTGAACGGCCGGTGATATCGAACTCGCAGGTGAAGGCATGGCTGCCATACGGTTTTATTGTGGTTCACTCGTCGGCCCCGGGTACGGGCCTCTCACAGGGTTGCCCGACCATCGGTACCCGGATAGAGGCACTGGCACCCAAGGCGGTGATAGACTGGTTGAACGGAAGGGCGAAGGGATATACTACCCCTGACGGGAAAGAGGAGGTCAAAGCCTACTGGACCACCGGCAAAGTGGGGATGATCGGAACGTCGTACAACGGCACCATACCCTTTGCTGCTGCCACCACCGGCGTGGAGGGCCTCGAGGCTATCATTCCCGTGGCTCCCAACACCTCATATTACCACTACTACCGCTCCAACGGCCTGGTGAGGAGTCCCGGCGGTTATCTCGGTGAGGATGCAGACGTGCTCTATGACTTTATCTTCTCCAACCCTGACAACTGCGCATACTGCGACAGTGCGGTGAGAGACATTGAGATGGCGAATGGCATAGACCGGGTGACAGGTGACTATAACAGGTTCTGGGAAAGCCGTGACCTGATGAACTACATGAATAACTTCAGGGCCGCCACACTGATGGCGCACGCTTTCAACGACTGGAATGTTGTTCCCAGCCACAGCTACCGTTTTATCAAAGTGCTGAAGGAGAAGGGCCTGCCGCTACAGATATATTACCATCAGGGTGGCCACGGCGGTGAGCCTCCCCTGAAAATGATGAACAGATGGTTCACCCGTTACCTCTTCGGAGTGGAGAACGGAGTGGAAAATGACCCGAAGGCTTATATCGTCCGCGAGAAGGATGACAGGCTCAGCCCCACACCCTATCCTGACTATCCCCATCCTGATGCAGTGCCTGTCACACTTTTTCTCACTCCCGGCGCCCCGGCAGCAGGAGGTCTTGTGACGGAGAGAATAGCAGGAGAGGGTACTGAGACAATTGTTGACAATTTCTCCTTTACCGGCTCCATGCTTGCCCAGGCAGAATACACCAGCCACCGTCTCCTTTACCTGACCCCCGTGCTGACAGAGCCTGTACATATTTCAGGAGTGGCAACAGTTAAGGTAAGGGCTGCAGCAAACAAGCCTGCAGTGAATTTATCAGTATGGCTGGTGGCACTGCCCTGGACCACCCCGCGTGAGCCCCGGATGACAGATAACATTATCACCCGCGGATGGGCGGACCTGCAGAATCACCGCTCCCTGACCGAGAGTGAGCCGCTGGTGCCGGGCCAGTACTATGAGATGAGCTTCGAGCTGGAGCCTGACGACCAGATAATACCTGCCGGCAAACAGATTGGCCTGCTGATCTTCTCAAGCGATAAGGAGTTTACCCTGCACCCGATGCCGGGAACAGAGCTGACCATTGACCTCGACGGTACGGAGGTGACGATACCGGTTGTGGGAGGAGAGATAAAATAACCGCCAATCTGAGGCAGGCAGAAACTGCGGGATCATCTATTATCTGACTTCCGCAAATGAGTGCTGCAGTTTAATTTTCCGACTGCCGCCTGACAGTCACTCCCCTGCTACGTAGAGACTCCCTGTCGCCTTCTGATATAACCGAAATCTCATAGGTGTAGATCTCGCCTTCCGAGACGGACTTATCAAGGTACTCATCAGAAGTTTTCTGTAAGGTTATGAGAGGCAACGGATTCATTCCAGGTCGCGACCGGTATACCTTCACCGCAACAGCCTTCTCATCAGTGACCTGCCCCCAGCTTATAAGGATTCCCTCTTCTGTGTTGACAGCCCTCAGTATTTCCGGGGCAATAACGGTTGATGCTTCAGGAGCATATGATACAGAAACACTTTGTGGACTCTCGTTACCGTAGAAATCGATGGCCGTAACAGTGTACCGATATACCTTTCCTGCCACCAGGGTGGTGTCCCTGTAATAATTCAGGTCATTTCTGAGGGTATCGCCGGGCAACAGTGCAAAACGGCCGTCAGGTTCTTCTTTTCTGAACACTTTGTAACCAAGAAGTACAGGCTCTGTGGGGCGCAAATCGTCCC
>CAZFIF010000175.1:0-4983 GCA_964519065.1 uncultured Rikenella sp. | reverse complement strand
CGATGAACCAGGTCAGGAGTGACCCGGAAAAGAACAGGCAGCTGATAAAGATCTACAACATACTGGCCAATGAGGCTGACACCGTGGCTCCGTTCCTGGTGAAGAAGATGACCGGCAACAGGAGGCACGGCGCGAAGATATCATGGCTCACAGGCTGGAAGGTCATGAAACGGTTCCTCTTCGCTCCCTTCTCCCGCAGGGATATCGTCAGTAAATATATGTGACAGGATTATTACCTGGCCCTTTGATTCCTGCTCTGGCCAGGGGTGAGCGGCCAACATAACGGTCATATATAAAATACAGGGACTATGAATAAGATTGCTCCTTTATTAGTCCTGGCCACCCTCCTCCTTCAGGGATGCAGCCATACACCCGAGACCGCGGGTAATGGCTTCCAATGGCCTTTATCCACTCCCGCAGCACAGGGGCTCGATCAGCAAAAGATAAACGCAGCATACGCAAGGGCTGACATACTTGGCACCGTCGATGCCCTCCTTGTGATACGCAACGGGTACCTTGTGGCGGAGGAGTATTATAACGGTTATAGCCGCAATGTGCCCCACCAGCTTTGGTCGGTCACCAAAAGCTTCCTCTCGGCATCCGTGGGCATTGCACTCGAAAAAGGCCTTATTGACGATATCGACAACAAGGTGATCGACTACTTCCCGGAATATGCCTTCGACGGTATGGATGCACGGTACAGTGACATCACTGTAGGGAACCTGCTGGCAATGAGGATGGGTATAGACCGTGAGCAGAACAACCTTATCACGGTGGTAACAACCGACAACTGGCTCAGGGAGACATTCAGGCTGCCGCTGCTTTATGACCCGGGAACTAAATTCTCATATAACTCGCTCCAGTCACTGCTACTCTCAGCCATCATAACGAAGACAAGCGGGATGAATGCCAGGCAGTTTGCGGAGAAGTACCTCACGGGACCGATGGGGATTGAGATATATGACTGGGGCAGCGACCCGCAGGGTAACACCATCGGCGGGTATGACCTCTACCTGACACCCCGTGAGATGGCAGCGCTTGGTTACCTCTACCTGAACGGTGGTGCCATTGACGGTAAGCAGATAGTCAGCCAGGAGTGGATCAACCTCTCATGGCAGAAAACCAACCAGAATGACGGTTCGTGGGGTGTGCTGACAGAATACAACTACGGCTACCACTGGTGGATCGGGAAGATGCAGGGCTGCGATCTGTTCATCGCATGGGGTATGGGAGGCCAGTTTATCTTCTGCGTCCCGGAACACGATCTGATCGTGGTAGTCTCATCCAATGCCGACATCAGCTGGGACAACGACCAGGAGTACCCGGTCCTCGAACTGGTATCAGATTACATCCTGTCGGCACTTTAAGCAGTAACGGCATAGGCCGGATCAATCTGCAAATACCGGGTTATTGTCCAGATCAGTGCGTCCGCGAAAGAGAGTATTGAAGGTTCTGTTTTAAGCCGGGACCTTCCCTTTTACTTATTTCTCTTTTTGCGTGTCATCTGCCAGAGGAAATTCTGCTTTTCGTATGAGAAGCCATCTTCAATAGGTTCGTTGATTATCTTATGGCCTCTTCCACCGAAGTAATGAACGCCATCCCCGAACTGGACAACATAATCGGGATGGATCTTTTCCTGTAAAGGACTCTGCTCAAATTCCGGTACCAGCTCTACGATATCCAGCACGACATCCTCTTCTGCTATTGACTTGACATTGTCTTCCGCCTGCTGTAGCCTGGATTTTACGTTGGCGTAAGGCTCTTCATCCTCAACAGCTTCTATGTTCAGCCCATCCTCTTCGTGTCTTGTATCTGTGAAGGTTTTCTTTGTAGGTATGCCATTCTCATCCCAGGTAGTTTCCTTCCTTACGGATTCTTCATCATATTCATATCCCACACTTGCACCAAAAGGAAGAATCAGGGCTGCCTTATCCTGATCCTTATCAAAAGCAACGACAACTGTGCTGCCTATACTTCGCTGGCTGATTTTCCGGTCCGTCAGTTTCCTGTTCTTAGTGATTATCTGTTCATAAGCTCCATTGGCACAGTTCAGGCCGGTAAGTCTATGGTAGAAGTCCTTCTTCTCCCTGGAAGAGAGATGAAAGTCAGAAAGATCTATGCTTGTTACCTCATAGGTCTCCCAGCGCTGGTTGAAGGCCATCATATCAACAGATCCTACACTCCTGAGAGTAACATAAACCGATGCTTCAATTGTTTCTGAAAAATCAAGATCATCCTTTTCATAAGTATTACAGGGGGACCCATATGATTCTTCCTTATGGGAATATTTTCTTTTTATCACTCTTTTCTTCAGGAAGATTGTGGCATCATATTCCAGTGGCTTTACTGTGATGCTTGCGTGATCCTCGGCCTTGTCGGGGTAATTGGGAGGCTGAAAGCTGGCAGTGAGGTCTGTCCGTGAGTCTCTGTCGCCTGCCTGGTATGTCAGCAGCACCTCCCCGTTTTCATCGGTGGTATAAGGCCCCCGGGGTGTGATCTTGCCGTTGACAACGCCGGATACATGCACTTCAATATCCTTGCCTGCAACCGGGTATTTATTCCCATCAGGGTCGGTTTCATTAAGCGTGATGACTATTTCCGTTCCCTCATCGACAAAGATCTCTTCTCTGTCCGGTTTGACTTCAACCTCCAGTCCCCTGATAACTATCGGTTGTTGTTCCGATCTGTTTGCCCTGTTGCTTATGCCGCATGTTTTCAGGGTCACTTCTTCGATAGCCGGCTCTAACCCTCTTTTCAAATGATATTCACCAACTGCCCTGTATTCCTTGTTGATTAAAACAGTATGAAAACCATTTACCTCTGGTCCGTCAAGACACTGCCCTGAACTACGAAATTCACACCTGTCTGTTTTTTTCTGATAATATACTGGTTGAGAGCCGCTACCCGGATAGTAGACATACCGGCCATGACAGTCCCTGACCTTGACATAAAGCTCCATCTGCCTAGTCTCCTTATCCAGGGGCGAGAGATAGTCTTTCTCAAGGCTGATTTCCATCTCAGGTTCCCTCGCAGGAGTTGAATGCCTGGCTTCATGTTCGTTAATAATGTTTATCATACGGTAATAACCCCTCAGGTTTTCATGGATGGCCGGTTCCAGTTCCAGGTCTTCAGTTATTTCACACCAGACGATCCACCTTAATATCGGCACACAGGGAGTGTTGACCACGAGGCGTGAAAACATCCAGAACCCGGGTTCCGAATTATAGACAGGATCCGTATATTCCGTGCTCCACCATTCACCTGTAAAAGGATCATTATAGACTATCGAATCCCCCGGTATCTTTATATCTGTATCTATTGCAATAATTGTAATGAAATAGATGAACAGGTAATCAGGATCAATATCTTCATTCTTCAGTCTTGAGACAAAGTTGATCTCCGGGCAGCTGCCCCGCAAATTCTCAAGAACTATTTCATCAATATAATGACGCCATTCTAGCCTTGATTTCGTTCCGTACTTTTCATTCAGAAGTTCATAGGCATTATTATACAGATCGACAAAGTATACGCCGACGGTAAGCTTTTGGCAGTTGTCGTCCTGCCCGCACACGGTTAAGGTGAACAGGAACAGGAACATTGTCAGAATTTTCCGGCTTGTTTTCTTGATGTGTGACATGGCAATATTTGTTTGGTTAATTAACTTTTTCCAGAATCAAAATTGCAGAGCACACTGCCAGGCATGTTATCTGTCATGAATAGTGCCTGGCCGGGGCATATCAAAGGACGCCTGCCAGAACATTATAGGTAAAACAGTTAGCCATGTCAATACAAAATGTTTAAAAGGCCGGTTTCGGTTAGTATCGGACAGGTGCTGATGAGGATTACCGGTCAGGCGTGGCTATCAGATCGTTGAGTCACTCTTCAGGTCGATTCGGTTCACGGTCCCGGGCAGCAGAGATGCTCCTGAAATATTAACGCTTGACTTCTGCTCATAGATTGATTAACTTGGATTGCAATCAAAATCATATCACATCATGAAAACAAATCAGTACAAATTCTTCTGCATGTGTTTGTTCATTGTGGTATTGGGCGCATGCACAAGCACTTCATCATCAAAGCTGATCAGTATTGAAGACGGTACTTTTGCCCGCTCTGCTGAAGCTGATCAACTTATGCCTGTAAGTGACCCTGCTGTTTTCAAAAGAGGAGAGGCTGTGCACCTTGTCCTTCAGAATGTTGGCCCATTCAAGAAAGATGATGATGGACTAAATTGGTTTGATCTTGACATGGAGATCATCGGCCCCGACGGTGAGATCTTGCTGTCTCAGAACGGTCTGCTCGGCGACAAAGGCCATCTCCTCCTTGAGAATGACAGGGCCAGGACGCCCTACGCTACATGCCAAACCACCTCAGACATGTCTCCGGGGAAATATAAATTCAAACTTACCATTTACGACAAAATAGGAAGCGGGAAAGCCACCCGGACTTCAACTTTTACTCTTGAGTAGAACCGCCAGTTATTATTGAGCAGGAATTTTTTCATTGGTTCAGCTTTTCGGGGCTTGTTTTACCCTCAAACTGGTGTTGATAAAACCTGTCGGATCCGGGTAGTTTAAATGAGAAACAGGATCAAAAGCAACAGTCCGGCAATGAGGATGATGCTGTAGATAATCAGGTTCCTGATTTTTGCCTTCCTGTAATATCTTAACCTGCTGTCAGACAGAGTATCCTGCTCAATATCTGACAGGCTCTCCTTCAGTTGACCGATATGGAAATTGAAGTTCTTTACCTGGACGAAGATACTCAGCAGGAAACTGGTTAATATAAATGTCCCGAATACCAGGTGGTCTGCCAGTTGAAGAGGAGGGACGGTTCCATATTTGAAAAGGAAATAATATAGCGATCCAACGACGAATACCAATGGTCCGGTGAGGGAGGCAGTTATCAGTGAAGGGACAAAGATCCGGGAATAGAATTCAATATAGGAATGAAGCAGTGCCCTGGTGTTCTGACCGGAGTCTT
>CAZFIF010000174.1:0-5002 GCA_964519065.1 uncultured Rikenella sp. | reverse complement strand
GTCTATAAGGTCCTGGTGTATGTTCCTGAATGCTGCTTCAACATTTCCCATTCTTGATTCAAGATCTTGTTTAAGTATGTTTGACGCTGCACCCATCAGTCTGAACTCTTCAATTCAATGACGATTGGGTTGCATTAATGCTGCATCCAAGTTAGAAAAAAGCAGCAATAGGATAAAAATATTTTTAACCCTGTGTTACCGCACCGGTGGCAAAGTCGAGTTCCGACCCGAAAAGACTGTGCGGTATAGAGTAGACCAGAAGCAGGATCAATGCCGCTGCAACGGTGTAACCGGGACGCTCTTTTTTGCGATTCATGATAACCGCAAAAATCCATACAACAACTGCAATAAGCGTCTTGTTGTCTGTCAGGTCCCAACCGAACGGGATACCTGTCCACAGATCACCGAAGGCATATTTCTGCACCAGCGGTCCCAGAACCATGCCTCCGGCCAGCAGAAGCCATAGGGCCCACCGGCCGTACCTCCTTTGCTCACTGCGGCCGAAAGCAGCAGTAAGACCCGCCAGGTTCGAAAGGAGCATGGCAAAAAACATAATGAGTATATGGGGGATCATAATAACTGCAGGAACATTGCCCTTGAACCTTATCACTACAGGATTCTCTTTCAAAACCGCCGTCTCAGATCCGGACGAGGTTCTTAAAACAATATAATACTCAAGCTTGCCAGCGGCAGGCTGGGAGGGAAGCTCACCGGCCAGATGCTCACCGTCATGCGTCATCTCCGTACCCTTCCACTCTTCATTCATCCTGAGACGACGGTAAAATATCTCACCTGCCACCTCCTTCGGCACTTCAAGTTTAATAATGCAGGGATGGGTGTTGGTCTGGCTCCGCTTCAGTGAGAAAGAGTATTCAGTACCGTCAAGGTTCGTTGTGGTCTTGTATGGATAGGTAGGCCCGGTTGTCCTCTGGTATATTGCGGCGGCGACGGTGATTAAGACGGCTATGGTCCAGAATAGAAATTTCTTCATCTTTCTTAAACTGATAAATTGTTATAACTGAATGATTAAAAGCTCCCTGGTACCGTCACGCAAGACCTCGACAGGCACCGTCTGACCGGGTTTAAGCTGGCTGAGCCGGAACATGTAGTCCTCGATGTTGCTGACAGGTTTGCTGTCTATAGCCACGATTATGTCACCCTTGATCATCCCTCCCAGTGCAGCCGGCTTACCAGGAGTGACAAAATCCGCCCTCAGCCCGTTTGTGACATTCCCGGCAAAATCAGGCATGATGCCAAAGGTGACACCTCTCCTTCGGCCCATGGGACTTGCCGGTTCCTTTGGTCCGGCTTCGGTGAAGGCAAGCCTGGAGGAGCTGTTCGCCGCCCACGAGACCAGGTCTGTCAGCAGGTCACCTATCTTTACCATACCTTCATAGTTGAGCTTGTCAGGGGTATCAGTGGGAGTGTGGTAATCAAGATGGGCCCCGGTGGTAAAGTAAAGGACAGGTATGTTTTTTCCGTAGAATGAGGAGTGGTCAGAAGGACCATAACCCTCCGGGGTGAAGGAGAGCCTTATTGCCGTGGTGTCACTGTAGGATATGACCGTGTCACGCAGCCCCGCAGCTGTTCCCACTCCGCCAACCTGCAGACCATTCCCCTCTTTCATCCTTCCGACCATGTCAAGATTGATCATCAGGTTGACAACAGAGGGGTCAATACCCATGTTTTCAACAAATTGCTTTGATCCCAGGAGTCCCATCTCCTCACCACTGAAGGCAACAAAGATGATATTCCTTGCGTGCGCTGCTTCAGCAACGGCAAGTCGCTCAGCCAGTTCAATCATGAGGGCTACTCCCGATGCATTGTCATCTGCCCCGTAATGAATTGCCACCGTGTCAGGGACTCGGCTGGATGAGCCTGGACCACCCATACCAAGATGATCATAATGAGCTCCTACTATTACATATTCCGAAGGATTCGAGCTTCCCTCCAGCATCATGACTACGTTCGAGGTGACTGCCTCCCTCTTCTCCACGTCAGCCTCAGCATCAACCAGGACGCTTGCAATCGTGCCTGCGATGGATTCTCCGACTGTCGTCTTCTCTTCAAGCTCCTTAATGGTGGCCCCGTAGTTCTCCAATATCGAGTCAGCCACGCCTCTCCTGATCTGCAGTACCGGCACTCCGGCAGGTGCCTCGCTGCGCGAGGGTTTGTCAAGGTTGTCTGCCACATCCCATTTTTCACCAGACACCAGCAGGACTCCTGATGCGCCCATTTCTCTGGCATTCAGCACTTTGATTCGGTCACTGCTGATGGATCCGTAGCCTGCCGAAGCGGGATCAGACTCAGGATAACCCCTGAGTACCATGGCCCACTTGCCAGTTACATCCAACCCGGCAAAGTCATCCCTGGACAGGGTGTCTCCCGAAGGTAGCAGGCCATAACCGCAGAAGACCACCTGAGCCGCCAGCGAAGAGTTTGCGGAGAGCGCCAGGGGCATGAAGTCGGTGCCGGCCTTAAACTCCCTTCCGTCGACGACCAGGCGATTGTTTTTGCCCGGCTCAACAGCCACATTTACCGTGAAAGGCTGCAACCCCGATTCCATGAAAGGATTGGCTCCCGCTTTCTCGAACTCCTTTACTATGTAAAGCGCTGCTAGCGAGTCGCCTCCCGTTCCCGTACCCCTTCCGAAAAACCTGTCAGATGCAAGTTTCCCGGTGATGTGGGTCAGCTCATCAGCTGTAATGGATGCATTCTTTCCGGTACCGGCACATGCAGTAAGGAAAATAGCAGCACAAAATATGAAGATAATTCTCATAGTTCATTTTTAGTGCCGGTAAAAATAGTAATCTTTTGATATCCGGACGGGGTGATATTTGCAATAATCCGCCGGGTTTCACAATATCAGCTGAATTGCAGCAAGGCTTTCTTTATCAGTGAGATGGCGTCACGAAGCTGCTCTTCGGTAATCACCAGCGGCGGTGCAAACCTTATGATATGACCGTGAGTCGGTTTGGCCAGCACCCCCAGCTCCATCATTGCCAGACATACATCCCATGCCTCCTTGCCGTTTTTCGGCCTTATGACAATGGCATTGAGAAGTCCCTTGCCTCGAACCAGCTCTATCATGTCCGAATCAATAGCCTTCATTTCGTCACGGAATATCCTGCCGAGCCTCTCAGCTTTCTCTGCCAGCCTCTCCTCTCTGATCACCTCAAGCGCTGCTATGGCAACCTTCCCGGCCAGAGGGTTTCCTCCGAAGGTGGAACCGTGCTCTCCGGGTTTGATGGTAAGCATGATCTCATCATCTGCCAATACTGCCGAGATAGGCATCGCTCCCCCGGAAAGCGCCTTGCCGAGAATGAGTATGTCAGGTCTGACACCCTCATGGTCACACGCCAGGAGCTTACCTGTACGGGCCAGCCCGGTTTGCACTTCATCGGCTATGAACAGTACGTTCCTGCTCCTGCACAGATCATAGGCTTTCTTGATATATCCTTCATCCGGAACAAAGACACCTGCCTCACCCTGTATCGGCTCCACGAGGAAACCGGCCACGTCAGGATCTTCCAGAGCCTTCTCCAGCGCCGGAATGTCATTGTAGGGTATGGTGATGAAGCCGGGAGTGAAGGGACCGTAATCCTTGCGTGCATCAGGGTCAGTAGACATTGAGACAATGGTAATTGTGCGCCCGTGGAAGTTGCCTTCGCAGACGATGATCTTTGCCTTGTCCTGGCTGATACCCTTTTTCAGGTATGCCCACTTGCGGCACAGCTTGAGAGCTGTCTCGTCACCCTCGGCACCGCTGTTCATGGGAAGCACCTTGTCATAACCGAAATATTTTGTGATATATTCCTCGTACTCACCCAGCACAGAGTTGAAAAAAGCCCTGGATGTAAGTGTCAGTTTCTGTGCCTGCTCAATCAGTGCTGCGGTTATCTTCGGGTGGCAGTGTCCCTGGTTCACGGCTGAATAGGCCGACAGGAAATCATAGTATCTCTTGCCTTCCACATCCCAGACATATGCTCCCTGGCCGCGATCAAGAACCACAGGCAGGGGATGATAGTTATGAGCTCCAAACTTCTCTTCTCTCTCAATGTAATCGTGAGGTTTCATATTGTTCAATTTTATTGTGTTATCAGCAGGGGGGCAATGTTACAAAGCTTTTTCGATAAAAAGAAAAGTAACGATCATGTTTCTTCTCCGAGCAGTCCCGGCCGCTTTTCACGGGTGAGACGGACCGACTCTTCAAAACGCCATTTTTCTATCTCTCCTGTGTTGCCACCGAGAAGGATATCAGGCACTTTCCATCCCCTGAATTCTGCAGGCCTGGTGTAAACCGGCGGCGCCAGCAGATCATCCTGGAAGGAGTCGGAAAGTGCCGATTCGGCATCTGAAATGGATCCGGGCAGTAGCCTGACAATGGCGTCAGTTATCACTGCGGCGGGCAGCTCTCCCCCCGTAAGTACATAATCCCCTATAGATATCTCTCGCGTTATCAGACGCTCCCGGATGCGCTGATCCACTCCCTTGTAGTGACCGGCAAGAATAATGATACTCTCTTTCATCGACAGCTCGTTGGCAACAGGCTGACTGAAGGGTACGCCGTCAGGCGATGTGTAAATGATCTCATCGTATTGCCTCTGCGAGGTGAGATGTGTGATGCAGTTATAGACCGGCTCAATCATCAGTACCATGCCGGCTCCCCCTCCGAAGGGATAGTCGTCAACACTCCTGTGCCTGTCGGTTGAATAATCACGCAGGTTGATGATGTTGATCTCAACTACACCACGCTCCTGTGCCCGCCTGATGATTGAATCACTGAACGGACTGCGTAGCAGATCGGGCAGTACTGTAATGATATCGATTCGCATATAAGTTACCTTTTGTAAATCTAATACAGTTTTTTATGTATATTTGGAAACGACACGATAAAATTAACCTTTAAATAAAATTTAGTAATCATGGGAAAATTTGTTATCTCAAAAAGAAAGAACGGTGAATTTCAGTTTAACCTTCTCGCCGGCAACGGCCAGGTTAT
>CAZFIF010000173.1:0-5006 GCA_964519065.1 uncultured Rikenella sp. | reverse complement strand
GGATGACGATGGAGGAGGTGGCCTTCAGCAAGGATGGCAGGATGCTTACCGACAGTCTCTCGACCTATAAGGTCCCTGACATATACTCAGCTCCTGCAGTGATTGACTGCCGGGCGCTGGAGACGGAAGGACCGGGGTTCGCGTTGATGAGGTCCAAAGCTATTGGCGAGCCGCCCTTCATGTATGGCATCGGGGCCTTCTTCGCACTGCAGAATGCCATCAGGGCATTCAATCCTGCCTGGACACCCGACTTTGATGCGCCGCTGACACCTGAGAAGGTGCTGATGAGACTTTACGACAGAAATAATCAATGACGATAACCGGCAGATTCCACCCCGTACCCCTGAAGCAGCTTCTCGGGCTCATCCTGGATGAACTCAGTAAAAGAGGTTCGGTATTCGGCATCCCGCAGGAACTCTTCTTCATCCCCACAGAGCATAGTACCCTCGGGACGCATATCTTCGGCCGGCCGATCCACAATCCCCTGGGCGCCGCGGCCGGACCGCACACCCAGATGGCGCAGAACATCGTCGCCGCATGGCTTATGGGAGCAAGGTACATTGAGCTGAAGACGGTTCAGACGCTTGATGAGATCGAGGTCCCCAAACCCTGCATCGACATGCAGGACGAAGGGTATAACTGTGAGTGGTCACAGGAGCTGACTGTCAGGGAGAGCTTCGATGAGTACCTCAATGCCTGGATAATAATTCACATCCTCAACAGGAAGCTGGGATGGGGCGATGACCCGGGAACAATCTTCAACATGAGCGTTGGTTACGACCTGAAGGGCATCATGAATGATAATGTGCAGTGGTTCCTGGATATGATGACAGAGTGCGGCAACGAGATCCATGCCAGGGTCATGGATCTGGAAGAGATATTTCCTGAAGCTGCTGACACGGTCATCCCGTCACGCATATCTGACAGCATCACTCTCTCAACCATGCATGGTTGTCCTCCTGACGAGATTGAATCCATAGCCCGCTACCTGCTCTCCGATAGGAAGCTTCACACCCTCGTAAAGCTCAACCCCACCCTCCTCGGTCCCGAAGCGCTGCGCGGCATACTGAATGACAGCCTCCGCTTCGGAACCGTAGTACCGGACGACGCATTTGCCCACGACCTCAAATACCCTGACGCACTGGACATGATACGGTCTCTGCAGCAGGCTGCCGATAACCACTGGCTGCAGTTCGGCCTGAAGCTTACCAACACCCTCGAGTCGGTGAACAACAGGAAGATATTCGGAAGCGACGTGACGATGATGTACATGAGCGGACGTGCTCTTCACCCGGTCTCCGTGGCACTGGCACGAAGGCTGCAGGAGGAGTTCGGTGGTGAGCTGCTGCTCTCCTTTTCCGCCGGTGCTGATGCCTTTAACATAGCACCGCTGGTCTCCTGCGGCTTACGTACGGTAACCGTCTGCAGCGACCTGCTCAGGCCGGGCGGATACATGAGGCTGAATCAGTATATCACCGAGCTGGAGACGGCACTGCAGGCGAAAGAAGCCTCAAACATTCCGGAATTCATAAGAGCATCTGCAGGCGTCAGAGAGATGAGGTCAGCAGCGCTGACTAACCTCAGAACCTACAGTGAGGCGGTGCTCTCCGATACGCGATACCGCAGGGAGTATATAAGGCCTCCCGATATAAAGTCGGACCGCGACCTTGACCTGTTCGACTGCATCAGTGCGCCCTGCCGTGATGCCTGTGCCACATCGCAGGATATCCCCGATTATCTGTGGCACACTTCGCAGCAGCATTTTGACAGGGCTTTTGAGGTGATACTGCGGACCAACCCTTTCCCCTCCGTGACCGGGATGGTGTGCGATCATCTCTGCCAGGGCAAATGCACCAGGATCAACTATGACGATCCGTTGCAGATAAGGGAGGTGAAGCGTTTCATCTCATCACAGGATGAGGTTGACATTAAGCCTGCCCCCGGCAACGGCCTGAAGGCAGCCGTCATCGGGGCAGGACCTGCCGGTCTCTCATGTGCTTACTTCCTGCGAATGTCAGGCTTTGCTGTTGACGTCTTCGAAGCCAGGTCCAAAGCCGGCGGCATGGTGCAGTACGCCATACCGGGATTCAGGCTCACCGACGCTGCGGTGGAAAGAGACATTGACCGCATAACGCAGCTGGGAGTGCAGATACACTACGAAAAACCTGTCGGCAGGGAGATGTTTGAATCCCTGAGGCTCGATTATCCTTACATCTTCGCCGCCCCGGGGGCGCAGCTATCCGCGCCGCTGAAGATTGAGGGAGCCGATGCGGCTGGTGTCACTGACCCCCTTGAGTTCCTCTTCAGGGCACGCCGTGGTGAGGATACCGGCACAGGCAGGAACATTGTAATCATCGGGGGAGGCAACACAGCCATGGATGCTGCACGCACCGCCCACCGCATTGCAGGGAGGGAGGGCAGCGTGACGGTGGTCTACCGGCGCACGGTAAATGAGATGCCAGCCGACCAGGGAGAGATACGTGAGGTGATGGAGGAGGGAATCACCCTCATCGAGCTTGCCGCCCCTGAGAAGATAGTCACGGACAAGGGCAGGGTGACAGGACTGCTCTGCAGCCGCATGGCACTGAGTGGCATTGACCGCAGCGGAAGGCCGGCCCCGCAAAAGATCGCCGGCAGCGAATTCATGATTCCGTGTGACACGGTTATCCCAGCTATAGGACAGATTACCGACATCGCTTTCGCCGGTGACCCGGGACTGTCAGTGGCAGAAAGGCCTTACATGACATCCATAAAAGGTGTATATACCGGCGGCGACGCCATGCGCGGCGCCTCAACGGCCATCAACGCCATCGGCGACGGCAGGAAGGCAGCAGAGCAGATCATACATGACGCCGGCATTGACTTTGCCCTCCTGAAACCGCCCTCCGCCAGGAATCACTCTGCCAGAGAACTTGTCATAAAAAGAGCACAAAGGATCCATGCAAAACCATCCCCTGAACCCACCGACGAGCAGAGGCTGACCTTCACTCTTCTGAGCACTAATCCTGACAGGGAGACCATGGTCAGTGAGGCCTCACGCTGTCTCTGGTGCGATGAGATGTGCAGCATCTGTACCACCGTCTGCCCCAACATGGCAAACAGGTGTTATACCGTCACACCAGTAAGAGTGGAGCTGCAGAAGGCACTGCTGTCGGAAGAGGGCACCATCCGTTTTGAGGATGACACCACCTTTGCCGTCAGGCAGAAATACCAGATACTTAATATCGCCAACTTCTGCAACGAATGCGGTAACTGCACCACCTTCTGTCCCACCACCGGCTCTCCCTTCCGTGACAAGCCCAGGTTCTACCTCACCACCGCATCTTTCAACGCGGCTGATGAGGGGTACTTTCTTTCCCTTATGAAGGACAGGAAAAACCTGATATACAAGCATAAAGGGAGCTTTGCAACTCTTACGGAGATGTCAGGGACCTATATCTATGAAACTGACTTCGTCAGGGCAACCTTTAACATGGAAACCTTCAGGCTGACGGAGGCGAAGTTCCTCACCCCCTGTGTCAGGGAGGCGAGGTTCGTCAGGGCCGCGGAGATGGCAGTGCTGCTGAAGGGTGCAGGCAGCATCCTCAACCTATGACAAAGCAGAGTATTTATTTGACGGCATATTGCTATCTTGCATTGCACATTTGACATAAAGCCAATGACAATATGATCAGGCCAATAGAGAATATTACCAGTGAGACAGCGCTGGAGAATGCTGTCAGCCGCTTCCGGGAGAGGGGCATCATACTGCCGACATTCGAGCAGCAGATGTATCCTGAGCTGATCCCCCCTAAGATCGCTGAACGACTGAAGGATGTCGGGCTGTGGGAGATAAACCCGCTGAACCTCTTCCGCATTACATGGAAGAACGAGCCTGTGGAGCATGGCGGGCTGTTCGGGGATGTCAACTTCATCGAACTACCTTCGCTGCTGACAGGAGTGAAGGCGCGCATCATCCTGCTCATAGGCAAGTGGTTTCCCACGGGAGCACATAAGGTGGGAGCCGCCTACGGCTGCCTGGCACCACGGATAATCACCGGCGGCTTTGATCCCAGCTATCACAAGGCCGTATGGCCCTCAACAGGAAACTACTGCAGGGGCGGAGCCTTCGACTCGAAGCTTATGGGTACGGAGTCGGTGGCAATACTGCCCGAGGAGATGAGCCGCGAGCGTTTTGCATGGCTGCGTGATGAGATAGGATCGGAGGTGATAGCCACCCCCGGCTGTGAATCGAATGTCAAGGAGATATACGATAAATGCTGGGAGATACGCGGAACCAGGCCCGAGTGCGTCATCTTCAACCAGTTTGATGAGTTTGGCAACAGCACCTGGCACTATAACATCACCGGCCAGGCAATCGAAGAGGTGTACGCCAGGGTCAGGAGTGAGAAAAGCAGGTTTGCAGCCTACGTCTCAGCAACCGGATCGGCAGGAACCATCGCAGCGGGCGATTATCTCAGGACACTGGTGCCTGGCATCAGCGTGGTGGCCTCCGAGGCGTTGCAGTGTCCCACCCTGCTGATGAACGGCTTCGGCGGCCATCGCATAGAGGGTATCGGCGACAAGCACGTACCATGGATACACAATGTCAGAAACACCGACGTGGTGACAGCTATAGACGATGAAGACTGTATGAGGCTGCTGCGGCTTTTCAATGAGACAAAGGGCAGTGAGTACCTTTCGTTCCTTGGTCTCGATGAAGAGGTGGTTTGCAACCTGCCCCTGATTGGCATCTCCGGAATCAGCAACCTGCTCTCAGCCATCAAGACAGCCCGGTATTTCGAGATGACGGAAGATGATGTCATCATTACCATAGCCACTGACTCGGCTGAGATGTACAGGTCAAGAATTGATGAGCTGAGAAATACCAGGGGCGCCTATGACACGCTGCAGGCTGTGCGTGACTTCGAACAGTGTCTTATGGGAGCAAGATGCGATAACATGAAGGAGCTCACCTATACCGACAGGAAGGCTATCCATAACCTCAAATACTACACCTGGGTGGA
>CAZFIF010000172.1:0-5083 GCA_964519065.1 uncultured Rikenella sp. | reverse complement strand
CAATGCCCCTGGTGTCTGCCTCAGCCCTGTATTCTGCAGGAGTGCAATTTTCGACGAACCACTGGAAGTGATCTCCCACGCAGCTCTGCCCGGCTTCATAACCAAAGAACCCTTCAATGATGCCGTCTTCAACCACCCCGCACATGCCCGGAACCTCCTTCTCGTCATCATCAAGGAGCAAGTGGCATGTTGATGTTCCTATTATGACGAGCATTTTCCCTGACGTAGTAATACCCACTGCAGGCACTGATACATGGGCGTCAACGTTGGCAACAGCTACGGCGGTTCCCTCTTTCAGCCCTGTAAGTTTAGCTGCGGCAGGGGAAATAACCCCTGCCTTGGTACCTACCGGCATGAGCGTACGGGAGAGCTTCCCGTCAACAAGCTTCTCCATTTTCGGGTGGAGGGCCCTGAAGAAATCATCAGAGGGGTATCCGTCATGCTTGTGCCATATGGCTTTGTATCCTGCGGTGCAGGTATTGCGTGTCTCCCTGCCGGTCAGCTGCCACACTACCCAGTCGGCAGCTTCGATGAAACGGTCAGCGGCATCATATACCTCCGGATCCTCGTTGACCGTTTGCCATATCTTGGGTATCATCCACTCTGAAGATATCTTTCCTCCATAACGCCTGAGGAACTTCTCTCCCCTTGCTTCAGCGATGGCATTCAGCCTGTTGGCTTCATCCTGGGCAGCATGGTGCTTCCACAGCTTGACCCAGGCATTCGGGTGGCTCCGGTACCTGTCAAGGAAACAGAGCGGAGTGCCATCTGCTTTCACCGGCAGGATGGTGCATGATGTAAAATCAATCCCCAGGCCCACCACCTGTTCCGCATTCACTGCGGCCATCTCCAGCACAGCCGGGACCGCAACGCGGAACACATCAAGATAATCCTGCGGGTGCTGCAGGGCCCAGTCAACACCCAGCGGCGTTCCGTCAGGAAGCTTCTCATCCATCACCCCGTGTGAATAATCATGTACCGTAACTGCAACCTCCTCACCGGTTGTTACATCTGCAAGGAGAACCCTTCCTGAAAGTGTGCCGAAATCAACTCCTATTGAATACTTATGCATAGCTTTTACTTGTCATTTTCATTTTTTCTGTCCGTAATAGGCATCTTTCCCATGCTTTCGCAGATAGTGCCTCTCCAGGAGGTGCCTGTCAATCTCCTGCGGCGGAGCAATACTGACCGTTATGGCGGCTATCCTGGCCACCTCCTCAAGAATGACTGCATTATGAACCGCTGCGGCAGGCGTAGTGCCCCAGGTGAAGGGTCCGTGGCTGTTGACGAGCACCACCGGCACCGTCAGCGGGTCTGTGCCGGATAACAGCTCGGTAATGACCATCCCGGTGTTGTACTCATACTCTTTGCCGGTCTCCCCGGCTGTCAGCCTCCTGGTAACAGGTACCGGGCCGTAGAAATAGTCGGCGTGAGTAGTACCCAGGCAGGGAATCGGCTGCCCGGCCTGTGCCCATGCCGTGGCGTACGTGGAATGAGTATGCACTACCCCTCCCAGCTGCGGGAACGACCTGTAAAGGGCAAGATGGGTGGGTGTATCTGTCGAGGGATCCAGGGTGCCCTCAACCACATTGCCGTCAAGGTCGGTAACCACCATCTCAGCCGCATTCATCTCACTGTAGGATATACCCGAAGGTTTGATCACCATCAGTCCCGATACCCTGTCAAACCCGCTGACATTGCCAAAGGTCATGGTCACCAGACCGTGCTTAACGAGGTCCAGGTTGGCCCTGAATACATCTTCCTTTAATTTTTCGAGCATGATTAAAAACTTTTTTTAGGCCCTCCGCCAACGACTGTCTGTCAGCTTACGGCCAGGTTAAAAAAGAAACCATTCCTTGAGAGTTCACTGTACTTCTCCTCATTGAACCTGTAGTACCAGGCACCTTTTCTCGAGGTCTCCTTCTCCTTTTCATCCTGCTTATCAAGCAGCCCCATAGTCAATATCTTTTTCCTGAAGTTACGCTTGTCAACAGGCCTCTGGTAGATTGCCTCATACAGGTTCTGGAGCTGCACAAGGGTAAACTTCTCCGGCAATAGTTCAAAGCCTACCGGTCTCACCCTGACTGTCTTCACCAGTTCCCTTAGTGCCCTTTCGACCATGCTGCGGTGGTCAAAGATCAGCTCCGGGAGGTCTGACAGTGAACGCCAGTGTGCCCCGTTCTTTTCATGTATTGCAGGATCCAGGTCGTGCAGGCCTATCAGGGCAAAATAGGATGTAGAGATCACCCTGGCTCCCGGATCGCGGTCAGTGTCGCCGTAGGTGTACAGCTGTTCCATGTAGAGGTCAGAGAGGCCTGTCAGGCTGCAGAGCACCCTGCATGCAGCATCGTCAAGACTCTCATCCTCCTGCACAAAACCACCTGCCAGCGACCACTGCCCCAGGGCCGGTTCGAAGCTCCTCTTGATAAGCAGAAGCTTTAGCTCCTTCTCCGAGATATCATAGCCGAAGATGATGCAGTCTACCGCCATGAAGTGTCTGTCATATCCCGAATAAATGTGGGTCATACTCCTTTGATCATATTTTAAGTAAAATGTCTCTGCATGGCCGGAAGAATCTTGCATGAAATCTCATGTTCAAATCCTTATGTGAGCAACTGCTCATCTATGTTTCATACGATAGAAGAGATCATTCCACCTCAGCTCTTTCCTTAAGAATTCAATATCGCATTTCCGGTTTATCAGGATAAATTCTGTACCGGTGATGGCAGCGTATTCAGCCATATGTTCTGCAGTAAGCGACTGGCTGAAGCCGGTATGATGGGCTCCGCCGGCATATATCCATGCTGCTGCGGCAGTTCTGAGGTCAGGTTCCGGTTTCCACAGCACGCTGGCCACGGGCAACAGGGGCATTGGCGGACACTCAACCACCTCCAGGTTATTAACTATGAGCCGGAAGCGGTCGCCCATCTCAATCATTGATGCCGCAATGGCTTTCCCGGTGCCGGCTTTGAACACCAGGCGCGCCGGGTCATCCCTGCCCCCTATACCCAGGGGATGCACCTCGAGGGCAGGCTTGCCGGAGGCGATGGAAGGACACACCTCAAGCATGTGGGCCCCGAGAACAGACATATCTTGAGGATCAAGATGATAGGTATAGTCTTCCATGAAGGAGGTCCCTCCTTCCAGTCCCTCTGCCATCACCTTCATGATACGCACCAGTGCCGCTGTCTTCCAGTCGCCCTCGGCGCCGAAGCCGTAGCCGTCGGCCATGAGCCTCTGTACCGCCAGTCCGGGCAATTGCTTGAGCCCGTGCAGGTCCTCGAAGTTGGTGGTGAAGGCCCTGAAGCCTCCCTCTTCGAGGAAGGAGCGCATGCCGGCCTCAATGCGTGCTGCCTCCCTGACAGCAGGAGAAGCCAATATCTTCGCCGAAGAATGGTATTCATCGCCATACTGCTTTACCAGTTCACTGATCTGCATGTCAGATACCTTGCCTACGGCATCTGCAAGATCGCCGACACCGTAGCCGTGGACCTCGAAATCAAGATAAAGCTGTGCCGACACCTTGTCTCCTTCAGTGACTGCGACATCCCTCATGTTGTCGCCAAAACGTGCCACCCTCAGCGAACGGGCCTCCAGTGCCCCGGCGGCTGCGCGCGACCAGGTGCCGATGGCTTTGAGCGCCTCAGTGTCCTGCCAGTGCCCGACAACCACCTTTCGCTCCATACCGAGACGCGAACAGATGAAGCCGAACTCACGGTCGCCGTGTGCCGACTGGTTCAGATTCATGAAATCCATGTCGATTTCAGACCACGGTATGTCACGGTTAAACTGGGTATGGAAGTGCAGCAGCGGTTTCCGGAGTCTCTTTAATCCTGATATCCACATCTTTGCAGGAGAGAAGGTGTGCATCCAGGCTATAAGCCCGGCACAGTCAGGCGAGTTGTTGGCCTCCTGGCAAACAGAAGTAATTGCATCGGCAGTCGTCAGAACAGGCTTGAAGATAACCTTTGACGCTATCATTCCTGAGCTGTCAAGAGCCCCGGCAATGACCCGCGAATCAGCATCAACCTGCTTCAATGTCTCCTCTCCGTAGAGATGCTGACTGCCAGTAATGAACCACAGTTCGACTCTTCCCTTTTTCATCCGTTGAATAGATATTTAACAGGCCGTTGGGAACCTGAATTAAACTCAATTTTCAAATCTGTTTGTGACCTCCTGACCATACAGGTATCATTTTTTCTGAAATATTCTGTTTCTAGTTCCAGAAATATGCGTAAAAGACAATTATCACCGTAATGATGGCAGCGGAAGTGATGACATCCCATTTGTTCCAGCTGGCCCGTGTGATGGCTTTCTCCTCGGCTGACGCAGACCCTAGATAAAGCCCTGCTATCTTATGCTCTGCAATTCTGGGAGTGAAATAGCTCACTACAATCATAGTGACAATTACAATTGCGAAGTTGATGATCTCATAATGCAGCCAGTTGGCGCCCACGAAGATCTGGTAAATGACGCCGTCAGCATCCAGTAATCCCTTGAAGACGGTGAAGATAAGGCGGAACATGCCGATGGTAAACCCCGTAAGCAACCCTGTCAGTCCTGCTGCAGGAGTAACTTTCTTTGAGAGTATCCCCAGGAGGAATGCCGCGGCAATGCCGGGGGCCAGCAGAGACTGAACATCCTGCAGATAGGCGTAGAGCACCTTGCCTATGCTTTTCATGACAGGTATCCAGAGTATCCCCAGTATCACTACCACTATGGTGGCTATCCGCCCTACCCTGACAAGCTCAGCTTCAGGAGCCTTGGGTTTGTATTTCTGGTAAAAATCAATCGTAAACAGGGCCGCGGAGGAGTTGAAGAGTGATGCAAGCGAGCTCATCAGCGCTGCGAGAATGCCTCCGACGACCAGCCCTTTGAAGCCTATGGGCAGCAGCTCCTTGATGAGTGTGGAGAATGCCGAGTCAGAGCTGGTAAGATGAATGACTCCCTGCTGATCAAGCGCATATGCAATCATGCCTGGAATAAGAAAGATGAATACCGGCGTCAGCTTCAGGAAGCCACCGAAGATGGCCCCCCGGCGTGCCTGTGTCTGGTCGCGCCCCGAAAGGACACGCTGCACAAT
>CAZFIF010000171.1:0-5195 GCA_964519065.1 uncultured Rikenella sp. | reverse complement strand
TCCTGTTTGTCAGGGCCGAGTCTATCTCCACCAGCTCCTTCTTCTCGCGCATCTGACGCAGGAATTCGGAGGCCGACAGCGGCTCCAGTCCGCGGTGCTTACGCTGCTCATTGATGGCCGTCTTCATGAAGTTGACCATGCTGACGCCGGGGATCTCTATCGGGTACTGGAATGAGAGGAAGATACCTTCACGGGCTCTCTCCTCGGGAGACATCTCAAGCAGGTTTCGTCCCTCGAAGGTGACAGAGCCCTGGGTTACGGTTGCGATATCACGTCCTGTCAGCACGTTGGCGAGGGTGCTCTTGCCGCTGCCGTTGGGACCCATGATGGCGTGTATCTCGCCGGGCTTCACCTCGAGGTTGAGGCCCTTGAGGATCTCCTTGTCGTCGATGGTGGCTCTCAGTCCATTTATCTGTAATAAGAATTCAGTGTTCATTCCTGTTTAACATATTTATTTTATTGGTCGAAGGGAACTTGCCTGAGGTTTCGTATTCACATTCTTTTGTGAAATCCTGTTCATACAAGTTTCCTTCATTTCTTCCTGATATGATCAAATTAACCCACACTGCCTTCCAGGCTTATCTGCAGCAGCTTCTGTGCCTCGACGGCGAATTCCATCGGCAGCTTGTTTATCACCTCACGGGCATATCCGTTGACTATCAGGCCGATGGCATCTTCGGTGGAGATGCCCCGCTGGTTGCAGTAGAAGATCTGGTCTTCACCTATACGAGAGGTTGTGGCCTCATGCTCGACTATCGCCGTAGGATTGTCGACCTCAATATAGGGAAAGGTGTGTGCTCCGCACTTGTCGCCCAGCAGGAGTGAGTCGCACTGCGAGAAGTTGCGTGCACCCTCGGCCTTACCCAGCACCTTCACCAGTCCACGGTAGCTGTTCTGGCCGAAGCCTGCCGAGATACCCTTGGAGACGATGGTGCTTTTTGTGTTGCGGCCTATGTGGATCATCTTGGTGCCGGTGTCAGCCTGCTGGTAGTTGTTGGTGACCGCCACAGAGTAGAATTCGCCGGTGCTGTTGTTGCCTCTCAGTATGCATGAGGGGTATTTCCACGTAACTGCGGAGCCGGTCTCCACCTGTGTCCATGATATCTTTGAGTCATCACCCTTGCATATTCCGCGCTTGGTGACGAAGTTATAGATACCGCCTTTACCCTCCTTGTCGCCCGGGTACCAGTTTTGCACTGTACTGTATTTGACTTCGGCACCGCGCTCTGCCACTATCTCCACGACGGCTGCGTGCAGCTGGTTCTCGTCGCGCATGGGTGCCGTGCACCCTTCGAGGTAACTGACATAAGACTCCTCGTCGGCGATGAGCAGGGTGCGTTCAAACTGCCCGGTGTTGGAGGCGTTGATGCGGAAGTATGTTGAGAGCTCCATAGGGCATCTGACACCCTTGGGGATGTAGCAGAACGAGCCGTCGGAGAAGACTGCCGAGTTGAGGGTGGCAAAGAAATTATCGGTATATGGGACGACCGAGGCAAGGTACTTCTGCACCAGTGTGGGGTGTTCCCTGACAGCCTCGGAGAAGGAGCAGAAGATGATGCCCATCTCCGCCAGCGTCTCACGGAAGGTGGTTTTAACGGATATCGAATCCATGACCGCATCGACGGCCACACCGGTAAGATGTTTCTGTTCCTCAAGCGGGATGCCGAGCCTGTCAAAGGTCTTAAGCAGCTCGGGGTCGACGTCGCTGAGGCTGTCGGGACCCTTCTTCTGCACGGGGGCAGCGTAATAGATGATTTCCTGGTAGTCTATCTCCGGGATAGTGAGGTGGGCCCATGAGGGCATCTTCATCGTCTGCCAGTGACGAAAGGCTTTGAGTCGGAACTCGAGCATCCATTCAGGCTCCTCTTTTTTGGCTGAGATCAGCCTGACCACATCTTCGGTGAGTCCCTTGGCGATGACGTCAGTCTCGATATCGGTCACAAAACCGTATTTGTATTCGGCTGAAGTGACCTCGTTCAGTACCTTATCCTGGTCTTTTTCCATTGAGAATTATCTTCATTGTGCACATAACTTCAACAAGCCTGTGCACGCAAAGTTCTTGGGATTTAATGTAAATCATGCAAAATTACACAAAAACGGGGAATTATCGGGAGCGGGGAGTGGTGTACTAGCCTCTGTTGTTGATTACCAGCGCACCGATGACGCCTGGCACCCACCCGCACAGTGTAAGCAGGAAGACGATAAGCACTGAGCCGCAGCCCTTGTCAAGGACTGCCAGGGGAGGACAGAAGATGCAGACCAGAACTCTCAGGATACCCATTGGAATTTGCGATTGTCGATTTAAGAATTTCGATTTTGCTTACGAAGATATAAAATTTCACAATTGATACCCTTGCAAGCTGGATGGTTCTGGGAATGCCGACTGAAGATCTCAGACTGCGGACTGCCGACCGCCGACCGCCGACTGCTGACTGCAGACTGAAAACAGGCCTCCCCTGCAGGCTGGCTGCTCGCTAAAATGACCCACCGGGTCATTTATTAACACTCGCCCCTCTACTGCCTACTCCCTGATCCCTGAACAAATGATCCGCTGCCTGAAGTATCTTCAGTCTCAGGTCAGCGGGGTAGTCAGGCCTCTCTTCCAGGAACCTCTCTACTGTTTCACGGGCTGCGGCTGAATGATGGCCGGCGAGGGTAGTGGTTATCCAGCCTCCCGGGAAGAAGATATCGCCGGTGCTTTTTATCTCTTCAAGCAGCTCCAGTGATGGCAGGATATAGTGTTCCGACCTGTGTGCCACGGAGGGGTGGTGAAGGTATCCCAGCGCCTCCAGCACCCAGGGTTCATGCTCACGGTTAGCCGGATTACGGAGGCTGTTGAAGAATTCATCACGGACAGCCTGGTCAGGTGAGACAGACGGCAACACGAAGTCAAACCTCTGAAGCCTCTCGGCGGTGGTGAAACGATCACGCTGTGCAGATATGATGGCCGTTGCTTCGGGGTGACCCCTGAGTGCCAGCGTCAGTGCCAGGCCGGACTGCTCATCCTCGCCAAGCCTGACGGGCCCGGACCCCGGCCTGTCTGCCACTACACCCTCGGGAAGCTCGCCACTCTTCCACAGGTCCCTGAGGCGTGCCAGTCCCCTTTCAGTGACAGCCACATTGCGAAACAACACGAACCACTGTCGTTTCTCCGATGCTGTCTCCGCGGAGATGAGCTTCTGCCATATCATTGCCTCTGCATCCGGTGCATAGCCGGCACGGGCACTGTCAGGTAGCTGATGCCAGTAGACATATCCCAGTCTGCTGGCGAGGTAGTTGCGCAGTTGCAATTCCCCCTCCGTCTGCAGTGCAGTGAAGAGCGTATTGTAATATGTAGCAGGACTGACGGTTCCGTTGAGGAGGTTCTCGTACATGTTGATCCAGAGGATCCCCCGCAGCAGCGGATCCTGGAAATCATTCATATGTTCAGGGAGGTATGAGGCAGTGGTGCTGTCAAAGAGGAAGGTGCCGTAAGCTCTTCCAGAGATGTCGGGGATAATGCATATGGGTTCCCCGGCAGTGGTCAGGAACGATCGTTTGTTTGCCGGGATGACCTCCCCGGTGGTGGTGTCCGACGCCGTGATGACCATGGTCTGCAGTGTCTGGGGCCAGTGTCTCAGCACTCCTGCCGGGTCATCCTCCCGGAAGGAGATTCTATAACTCTGCTTCGCGACCGGCTGCTCCGCAACCGCAGGGTCTGTGACCGCCTCCTTCATCTCTGCATCCCCCTTTCTCACTACAGGCGTAATCAACGGCATGCCGGCCTCCCGGACCCACATCCTGCTCCACTCCTCCAGCGGCTTGCGGGTCACCTTCTCAATGATGGCTATCAGGTCATCCCACCGGGCATTGTCCCATGAGTATTCCTTAAGGTATATGCGCAGCGCCTTACGGAGCGCCTCATCACCGGCGAGCTGCTCGAGCTGCCGCATGACGATGGGCGCCTTGTTGTAGATGATGGCTCCGTAGAGCGATCCGGCATCCTTCATATTACCCAGTTCCTGTATCACAGGGTTGGTGCCGCGGGTGCGGTCCACGGCGTAGGCAGCAGGGTAGCGCGACAGCAGGAACCGGAGGTCGTGGTTGACAGAGGGGAAGTCAGGAGTGACTATCTTGTCTGACATGTACCCGGCAAAGACCTCCTTCAGCCATACGTCATCGAACCACTTCATGGTAACCAGGTCGCCGAACCAGATATGCGATGTCTCATGTGCTATCAGAGAGGCACGCGAAAGCTGCTCATTCAGAGTGGGAGAGGACTCCAGAAGGAGGGAGGAGGCCCGGTAAAAGATCGAGCCGGGGTGTTCCATACCGCTGTACTGGAAGGGAGGCAGAAGCACAAAGCCGAACTTGTCAAAAGGATAGGGGATCTGAGTATACTCCTCGAGCCATTTCAGGGCACTGAAATGAAGCCGGAAGATCGCCTCTGTGTTATTTTCGATGTATCCCGGTCGGCTCTCACGGTGAAGCATCTCCATCTTCACACCTTCAATCTCCTTCTCCACCAGTTCAAATTTGCCTGCGGCAAAGGCGAACAGATAAGTACTGATGGGCTCTGTCTCGCTGAAGCGAAGGGTGACCCTGCCGGCTGTGGTGTCAGCTGAGACGACGGGATTGTTTGACATGGCACGGTATGAGTCCGGGATATCAAGAGTCAGTGTGAACCGCCCCTTGAGGTCAGGCTGATCAAAGCATGGGAATGCGGTTGAGGCCCTGTCAGGAACGAACAGCGTATAGAGGTATTCATCGTTTCTGTTCAGCGAGAGATCACCGGCGCGGAAGCTGACCTCCACACGGTTGTAGCTTTTTGACAGGAGATCCCTGTCAATCATAATATGACCGTTGGTCAGCGCGGCCTCTGCCTGTCGGCCGTTAACGGAGACCGACCGGAGGTGATATGCAGGAACATTGAAATCGATCACCAGCGGCTCACGGCCGGAAGTGCGCTCAAACTCAATAACAGCGGTTCCCTCCACGGGACTGTTGCTGCCGGTATCAATCCTGAAAGTCAGGTTATACCTGACCTCTTTCAGCGTCTCATACCTGTAGGTTGCCAGGAGCTTTGAGACACCCGGGGCAGTGTACTCCGTCCTGTCAGCGCGGCCACAGGAAGAAAGGGCCAGGAGGGCCAGCACCGGGACTGCCGCGAAAAGCAGATAAGCCGGCAGCTGGCAGAGTTTCCGTTTTCTTTTCAT
>CAZFIF010000170.1:0-5208 GCA_964519065.1 uncultured Rikenella sp. | reverse complement strand
ACATCACGAGGTGTGGCCGGGGGTGCGGCCGCCAGTACCGATGGGGGTGCGGCCGGCGGGATTGTCGGCGGAGGATCCCGCAGCCGGGAGAAAGCCACCGGCAACGATCGCGGCGGCGCATCCGGCACTGCCCGTGGCGGCGGATCAGGTAATTCAGACGGCCGTGCAACCGGCGGGCAGGTAACAACTGACAGTTATGCCGGGCTGGTACCGGGCGACAGGGTCAGGCATGAGCGGTTCGGGGAGGGTAAGGTACTCTCTGTTGACGGAGCGCCGCCCAACACCACGGCTGTCATTGAATTCAGCAGTGCCGGCACCAGGAAGCTGCTGCTGCGGTTTGCAAAACTGATGAGAATCTGACCTCAAAAGACAGGATTAACTGGCAGCCCCGACGGGCTTAAATATCTTTTGTCTCCCTGGTTTCCGCACACACTTGCGCCCTGCGGTCATTCCCGGCCGGAGTGCAGTAACAGGTCCCTGATTTCTGTTATTACTCAAGCCATCAGCCACAACTGATGGTCCTGATATTCACCTCTATCTATTCTTCTGAGCCCGCTCGCCCATGTCCATCTGGATCATTGAAATGCCTGCCAGAGATATTGAGTGTGTGGCGTTCATATCTACCTTCGTCACCTCGGTTCTGCTGACGAGGTTGCCCTTTTCATAAGTCTCTGAGGCCATCATTACTCCCTTTATGGCGTTGCCGCCATAGTTCCGTGGCATCCCCTTCTGGCTTCCAAGCAACTTCATGTCACCAGTGAGCTTAAGGTCGTCAGTAGCCCAAACAGTAGTCTTCACCTTGCCATCCTCCTCGGTCACCTCATACTCATCGCAGCGATAGCCACAGATTGTCCTGGTTCCTCCAGTCTTCCGGACCTTCACATCGTTCTCCCCGCCGGCGCCAGGGTCATAGGTTTCTGCTGTCAGAGAATCCGGAACGGTCATGATCATGCCGGTCTTTCCCCCATCAATATCTGCAACCGTGATCAATACCTTATTTTTCGAGTCTACAATCACCGATGCCATTATTGACTGACCCTCATCATCAGTAATAGTTTTGCTCTCCATCCCAATATTCCCCTCTTCTGCATTCATCCAGATATCAGCTTCAATTACGCCTTCGGGACTCCCTTTATCAAACATCTCCGTCTTCATTCCCATCATTCCCCTGAAATCATAATTATCCTCATAGGTGGCCGTCACCTTGCCTATACCCAGCTTCGACAGGTCGAAGGATCTTTCCTCTCTCTCCTCGCCTGCCTGCTCCTCGTTCTGACCTTCTTCTGCGGTCTCGTTACCGAGAGCCTTACTCACTTTCTCTTCAAGTTTCTTCTTCAGTTTACTACCTAGCTGAGCCTCGGCATTGAGCGGCAGCAGGAAAGCCGCTGCCAGTAAAAGAATGAATCCTTTTGTTTTCATGATCTCCGTTTTAATTTCTACTGTAAAATTAATCAAAAGTTGGCACCTTAATGGCAATTTCCTGTGAAAAAGGACGACAACCATCCAACCTTTTCGCCCTACCTGTTACGAAGCCGGAGCCTGTCTAAGACTCACTTTTTATCTGCCGGGTCTGCAGAATGATTTATCATCTCCTTGCCGGAATTCGGAGGGCTTGACTTTTTCCCGGGGTTCAATCTGTGCAATAGTCAGGTCTGTAGCTTTTACTGCGGGGGGAGAGAAGATATCCCTGACTTCATTCTGCATTCAATGAAATATCGTTTATATTTACTTGCAGTTATGAACTCTGTGCAGTGTCATGCAACAGAACCGGTATCTGGTGTTTCATCGGCAAAACGGTTTCGGATCTCACTGTTATTGATAACTGTTACGTTATCTCTCGCAGCCCAGGGAACTTTCCGTTTCAGCGGGCAGCTTTCATCATGGGCCAGTGGCAATACCGGAGGAGAACTACCACTTTGGGCAGGGACCCGGTATATTCCCCGGATAAATATGGGCACGGGTGAGACCGGCACTAAGCTGGATGCTGAGCTTTCGGCCAATATATATGGCAGCCTGGGCTTTCATCCGTTCGATACTTCCACCACGGCAGGTAACATTAAACCATACCGGTTATGGATGAGATTTTCAACAGACCAGCTGGAAGTAAGACTGGGCCTTCAGAAGCTCAGCTTCGGTTCGGGCATGATGCTCAGACCCCTCATGTGGTTTGACAGGCTCGATGCACGCGATCCCCTCCAGTTGACAGACGGCGTATGGGGTGTCATGACCCGCTATTTCTTCATGAACAACACAAACATATGGTTCTGGGCACTGTATGGCAACCATGAGCCGAGAGGCTGGGAAGCTGTGCCGGGAAACAAAAAGATACCTGAATTCGGAGGCAGGGTGCAGTTTCCACTCTCGTCGGGTGAATTTGCAGTCACCTATAATCACCGTACTGCTGACAGCCGTGATATGGCTGGTATGTTCACCCCGTATGATAAGATCCCTGAAGATAAGTTTGGATTCGATGCAAAATGGGACCTGAAAACCGGATTATGGATCGAGGGGTCATATACACATAAGGGAAAGGAGCTCGGGATCCTGACTAACCAGTTAGTGATCAGCACAGGTATAGATTACACGTTCGGTATCGGGAATGGCCTCTATGCAGCTTTTGAACAGCTGATGATCAGCCAGGATGCAGAGCCCTTTGCCCTTTCAGACCCAGGGGCATTCTCGGGCTTGTCGGTGAGTTACCCGGTGGGACTGTTTGATAAACTCAGTATGATAGTATATTGCAACTGGTCTGACGGCATGCTTTACAATTTCCTGCAATGGCAGAAGCAGTACAATAAGACAGCCTTTTATCTGATGGCGTTCTGGAACCCGGAGAGCCTTGCCCTCCCGGCTCAGACTGAAACCTCCGGCATATTTGCTGGCAAGGGCCTGCAGTTCATGTTCGTTTATAATCATTAATAACATACAATAGATGGAAGATTCAATCATTATTTCAATTGACGGACTCGTAAAAAAGTTCCCGATGGGAAAGAGTGACTTCACTGCCCTGAAGGGTGTCGATCTCAGTCTCTCACAGGGGGAGTTTACAGGACTGGTAGGACCCAGCGGTTCAGGGAAGACCACCATGCTCAACATCATTGGTTCGCTTGACATCCCCTCTGCCGGCAAAGTGGCAGTCCTGGGTCATTCCATAGGAAGCCTGACACAGAAGGAGGCGGCGAATCTCAGGAAGAGGAGCCTGGGTTTTATCTTCCAGAGTTACAACCTGTTCGCTGTACATAATGTATTCGAGAACATTGAATTTCCGCTTCTGCTGCTTAATTATTCTGCTGCAGAGAGAAAAAAGATGGTCATGGAAGCCCTGGAATGGCTGGGACTGACAGACAAAATCAAGTCGAAGCCACCGCAGCTGTCAGGCGGTGAATGTCAGCGGGTTGCAATAGCCCGTGCGATGGTCAAGAAACCCTCGCTGGTGCTGGCTGATGAACCTACCGCCAATCTCGATGCAGCCAACTCACATAACATTCTCAAGAGCATGGAAGCCCTGAACAGGGAGTTCAAAACAACATTCCTGTTCGCCACTCATGACGACAAGGTCATCAGCTACCTGCGCCGCAAGATATTTCTCGATGACGGCAGAATTGTCAATGATGAATTAACTGGCAACTAATAGCGGCAGAGATGAAACTGGCAATAAAGATGGCATACCGGAACCTGGTTGGTGCCGGTCTGCGAACCTGGCTGAACGTGATCGTGCTCTCATTCTCTTTTCTGGTCATAATCTGGATGAAAGGCATAATAACAGGATGGGATCATCAGGCGAAAGTCGACATGACAAACTGGGAGATAGGAGAAGGTCAGTACTGGCAAGAAGGGTACGATCCTTATGACCCTTTCACTTTCACCGACAGTCATGCTCCCGTGCCGGAGGAGTTCCTCGGGGAGATTGAAAGGGGCGACATGGAACCGTCACTCATTGCCCAGGGTACCATTTACCCTCAGGGACGGCTTCAGTCAGTGATGATCAGGGGCATCGACCCCAAACAGACCATCTTCCTGCTTCCCTCTGAAAAACTTGATACCATGGTACTCGGAGCCATACCTTCAATAATCGGTTCAGGCATGGCCAAAAATCTGAAAGTGAATGTGGGAGACAGGCTTATGGTTCAGTGGCGGGATGCCGATGGCACATTTGATGCTTCAGAAATTTACATCACCGAAATATTCACTGCAAACGTCCCTGCCGTCGACCAGGGTCAGATCTACCTGTCGCTTGACACGCTTCGGTCGATGCTCGGCCTCAAAGGGCAAGCCACCATTCTGACATACAACAACAGCGAAGTGACGAGGCCCGCTGTCGAAGGATGGGTGCACAAGAACAAAACAGAACTCACCAGTGCAGTTGATGAGCTGATAAAGGTAAAGACAGCCGGTACATCAATCCTCTACATCATTCTCATAACACTTGCCATGCTGGCGATATTTGACACGCAGGTGCTCTCAATTTTCAGGAGACAGAAAGAAATTGGCACATATATAGCCCTGGGATACACCAGACGACAGGTGGTCGGTCTCTTTACCGTGGAGGGAACAATGTACGCCATTCTTGCAGCCCTTCTTTCAGCTGCCTACGGCCTTCCCTTCCTGGCGTGGCAGGCCAGGGTGGGCTGGACAATGCCGATCGACGTCAGCGAGTTTGGAATGGCGATTGCCCAGACCCTTTATCCGGTATACAGTGCCGGACTGGTAATCGGTACTGTGCTGATAATCACCACTGTGACAGCACTGGTGAGCTACTGGCCATCAAGGAGAATAGCAAAAATGAATCCTACTGAAGCTTTAAGGGGGAAAATCCAATGATAAAATTCTTATTGAAAGGTCTGATCAGAGACAAGAGCCGAAGCCGCATTCCGGTTATTGTAGTGTCGATAGGTGTGGCTCTCACCGTTCTCCTGCATGCCTACATCACCGGCTTTATGGGTGACATCATTGAGATCAATGCAAGAATGACAAACGGGCACCTTAAGGTGATGACCGTGGGCTACTCTGAGAACATGCAGCAGATGCCCAATGATCTTGCACTCACCGATGTGAGTTCGCTCACTCAGAAGCTGAAGGAAAAGTTTCCGGGGGTAGAGTGGTCACCAAGGATACAGTTTGCAGGCCTTGCCGATGCCCCTGATGAAACCGGTGAAACACGGACGCAGGGCCCTGCCATGGGTCTCGGCCTTGACCTCCTTGATCCGG
>CAZFIF010000169.1:0-5224 GCA_964519065.1 uncultured Rikenella sp. | reverse complement strand
TCCTCAGCCTGAGCCTGCCGCGTCTTTCCGTGACCGCATATTCGTCCAGGTCAACCGTTTCTTCATGCTCCTCGACTGTGACCGGAGGCAGCTCCCCGCATATGATGTGCCGCAGGTTGTCAGTCTCACTGCGTGTGAAGTCATCAGGCAGGCTCTTCACCGCCTCATTGAGGAGGCTCTCAGCGTTGGCACCGCCGGAAGAGGGCTTTGTTGTCTCCGGAGCCATTATGCAGAGCACATCGACCGCGCGGGTGAAGGCTACATACAGAAGGTTAAGGCCGTCAATCCATTCCGACACCTTCTCTGTCATTGCCTCCCCGGCAAAGAGAGAATCATCGAGACGGCTGCTCAGTTCAGGCAGCACGAAGGGCATCGGGGAGAAAGGCTCCGGCACATCGGTAACCCAGAGCAGGGGGCGGCTGAAACCCCGTCGTGTAAAATCCCACGAGACGAAGGGCACGATCACCACCTTGCCCTGCAGTCCCTTTGCCTTGTGTATGGTCATCACGCGCATGGCCTCCTGGCGGTCGGACTGGCTGAGGGTGCTCTTGAAGCCCTCCCTGTCCCACCACCCGACGAACGACGACAGGTCGGAGCTGTAGCGGCCGGAGTAGGCCAGCACCACATCCTGCAGGGAGCATAGGTATGCAACATTCTCCCTGCGGCTGCCGAGGCCGAAGTAACGGATCATGTTTTCCGTGGCGCTGAACAGTGATTCGTTCCTGAAGGCATTCAGAGCATCCTCCCACCCTGCAGGCATCGGGTCATCGCTGTCCGCATTTCTGTCCCCGGAATATACCAGGCGCTCATCGCCATCCGTGGCGAGCACATATGATCTTACCATAAGGCTCCTGTTGATGCGGCTGACGGGGTCAGCAAGGTATCGCAGGGATGCAATGATGAGGGTGACGGCCGGGTTGCGTTCCAGGAAGAGAGAGTCACCGGAGGTGACCTCGAAGTTGTACTTCGCCCTTCTCTCCGGGAGGCAGGCAGCACTGTACTCAAGCAGGCGACTGATGATGCTCTTTCCCTCCTCGTTGGTACGACAGAGGAAGAGGATGTCATCTGCCCGGTAGCCGTGATCCTGCATTCTCTCCACCAGTGCGGGAAGGTCATTCAGCACCCGCTCCTTCCATTTCTCATCCTCTGAAGCCCCGTAGAGACTCACCTGCACCATCCCTCCCGGTAGGGCATCAGTACCCTTTTGCACCGACTCTTCATAAATATCGCTTATTTTCAGCTTATCATAGGAGAGTCTCCCATCGCAGAGGGCGGGTATGGCCCCGGGGGCGAAGAGGTGGTTGTTAAACCTTATGACATTGGCACGGCTGCGATAGTTGGTGTCGAGAAGCACGTTTTGCACCGCCTCATCGCCGAAGGCAGCCGCTGCCTCCGAATGGATGATCCTCCAGTCGCTGTTTCGCCAGCGGTAGATCGACTGCTTAACGTCGCCCACGACGAGGTTGTCCATACCGCGTGACATTGTCTCGGTCATCAGGGGCCGGAAGTTATTCCACTGGATGCGCGAGGTATCCTGAAACTCGTCTATTATGTAATGGTCATAGGCTGTGCCTATCTTTTCATAAATGAAAGGAGTGTCATCATCTTCTATCAGCCTGTTAATCAGTTCGCCGGAGTCAGACAGCAGGAAGAGGTTCTCATCGTGAGCAAGGCTCCGCACCCTTTCGCTTATGGCTCCCAGTATGCCTATCACGTGGATTGTCCTTACCTGTGCCATGGCGGAGAGGTAGAGCGGGTGTCTCTTTTCAAAGAGTGACGAGATGTTCTCCACCGTCTCTCCCAACCCCTTCTGCATCGCTGTCCCAAAGGCAGCGATCACCTCCGGGGCAGCGTTCGCCGGGCAATATTTACCCTCTTCCGCTGCCTTGCGCCAGGTTGCGTTGGGAGGTTTTGTCTCACCCGCGGCGTACTTTTGGAGCGCATCACCCACTCCTCCCCTTGTCTTATTGAGGAAGTCCTCCGGTGTCAGCCCGCATTCACCGCAGAGAGCGACGCCTCTTTCAGCCAGGGCTCTCAGTTCAGTCTCAAAGCTTCTCTTTATGGTGTAGATCTGTTCAGCGTACCGCTTAAGCACCTCATAATCGCCTATCGTCTTCTTCTCGCGGGGGCTCAGCTGCCTGAAGTTCTCCCTGAAGATCAGTTCGGCCACCTCCATGATCTCCCTGCGTATATCCCATCCCTTGTTGTCGTCAAGACGGGAGCCGACGTATGATGATATCCAGCCCAGCAGCCTGTTGTCCGTTGCCACCTCTGCCAGCAGCCCGTCGACGGCATCGGAGAGCAGGTTGTTGTGTTCAAGTTCGATCTCGTATCCTGAGGGAATATCCATCTCACGTGCAAAGGCCCTGATCACCCTCTGGAAGAAGGAATCAATGGTGCCGACGGTGAAGCGGGAATAATCCTGCAGGATGTTGTTGAGTGCCAGCGGGGCGTTCTTTCGCACTGTCACCCTGGCGTCATCAGGGTCGGGCCACAGCTCCGGGAAGAAGGTGCAGAGATAACCGGCAAAGGTTCTTCTCTCCCTCTCTCCTACAGGGCTCTCTTCTCCCAGCAGCGACAGCCGCTGCAGTATGCGGCTCTTCATCTCGGCGGCGGCGCTGTTGGTAAAGGTGACGGCAAGTATCCTTCGGTAGGCGCCGGGATCACGAAGCACGCGCGACAGGTAGAAGGCGGTCAGGGCATGTGTCTTTCCTGAGCCGGCCGATGCACTGTATTTCAATAACTTACCAGGAGCACTCATCTTCTGAAAAATAGTAAAAAAAGAGGCATGTGTTGATCAGGCAGTGAAGTAGTTTTCAACATATTGAGTTAAGAGCTACATTTGCGGTGTGAAAAAGAAGGTCATAGTAGGTCTCTCGGGGGGCGTTGACTCCAGTGTTGCGGCATGGCTGCTCAAGAAACAGGGTTATGATGTCGAGGGTCTGTTCATGATCAACTGGCATGAGAGCCAGGGGGTACTGAAGGGCGACTGTCCGTGGGATGAGGACATCACCTTTGCCGAGATGGTTTCCCGGAAGCTTGGCATTAAGCTGCGCACCGTTGATCTCAGTGCCGAGTACCGCACAAGGGTGGTTGATTACATGTTCAGTGAATATGCCGTGGGACGCACGCCCAATCCTGATATACTCTGCAACCGCGAGATAAAATTTGACTCTTTTGTCCGTGAGGCGATCAGCACCGGTGCCGATTATGTTGCCACGGGCCATTACTGCCGCACGGAGACAACTAAGACTCCTTCCGGTCTCATGCACAGGCTTCTGGCAGGAGTGGACGGCAACAAGGACCAGAGTTATTTTCTCTGCCAGGTAAGCCAGAAGCAGCTTGACAATGTGCTGTTTCCCGTCGGCGCCCTGTCGAAGCCGGAGGTACGCAGGATAGCCGCTGACCTTGGCCTTGCAACGGCTGACCGCAAGGATTCGCAGGGTATATGTTTCGTGGGGAAGGTCGACCTGCCTCTCTTTCTTCAGCAGCAGCTGGAGGCCAGAAAAGGCAGGGTCATATACATACCCCGTGATCATCCTTTCCGCAGCTGGCCTGACGGCCTGCCGGATAGTGACCTTTCCTCATCCGAGCTGCAGCTTATGGCGTCGCCGCATGCGATGGGTCCGGGTGACGGAGTGACTGCGGGAGCACACAACGGGGCACACTTCTTCACCGTGGGGCAGCGCAAGGGACTGAACCTGGGAGGTTACAGAGAGCCGCTCTTTGTGATCGGCACCGACACCGTCAGCAACCTGGTATATGTTGGTGAGGGTCAGATGCACGGCGGGCTCTACCGCAAAGGGCTCTTCATAAGGGCGGAGGAGGTGCACTGGATACGTACCGACCTGGCGATGAAGAGCGGTGAGAGCCGTAATTACCTGGTGCGGATTCGGTACAGACAGCCGCTGCAAAAGGCCAGGCTCTATGCCCGTGAGGAGGGCTATTACATTGTTTTTGAAAAGCAGCAGCGGGGTGTCACTCCCGGGCAGTTTGCCGCATGGTATGACGGTGATGAGCTGCTGGGGTCTGGGGCTATTTTTCAGTAGGCCACCTTCGCCACCTCCTTCGCTTAAGCTACGGACTTTGTCCGTCGGAGTCGGAGCTCGAAGAAGGCTTCGGCGGCCGGAGGCAGTAGGCAGCAGGCAATAGGCAGTAGTGACAATGTCTGAATACCCACTGTTGTCTATTGCCTATTCCCTGATGCCTGGTCAGGATAGCCTGTTCCGATAGTCTTCATATTCAAACTCGCGCACAAGCCGGAATTTTTGGTCGGTGGTCCAGATGCCGATGCAGGGATGGGATACGCCATTGAATGTGGTTGTCTTGACCATGGTGTAGTGGATCATATCCCAGAAGATAATGCGGTCGCCCGGTTTCAGCTCGCGGTGAAAGGACCAGTCGCCCATGAAGTCGCCCGAGAGGCATGAGTTGCCGCCCATGCGGTAGGTTGGTTTGCCAGGTGTGGGGTCGAAGGCGCCGATGATCACCGGCTTGTAGGGCATCTCCAGGCAGTCGGGCATATGGGCGGTGAATGAGACATCGAGGATAGCGGTTTTGATACCGTCACGCTCCACGATATCCTCCACCGAGGATACCAGCTCACCCGTCTCCCAGGCGAAGGCGCTGCCTGGTTCAAGGATGAGATGAATGCCGTATTTCCGGCGGAATTCCCGGAGCAATCCTATCAGATGTTCTGTGTTGTAGTTTTTCCCGGTCATAAGGTGTCCCCCTCCCATATTGATCCACTTGAGATGAGGCAGCAGGTGTCCGAACTTCTCCTCAACAGCGGCGAGCACCTTTTCCAGGGCATAGGAGTCGGATTCAAACAAGACGTGAAAATGAAGTCCTTCCACCCCTTCCGGCAGTCCTTCCTTCAGGTCGGCAGCCGTGACACCCAGCCGTGAGCCGGGGGAGCAGGGGTTGTAGATGGAATGGGCAATCTCGGAGAACTCAGGGTTAACCCGGAGTCCCGGCGAGATATGTTGTCCCTCGCGTTTGAGCACGGGGGTGAACTTACGGTACTGGGCCAGTGAGTTAAAGGTTATGTGTGAGCTGTAGCGCAGTATGTTACCAAACTCCTCGCGCCTGAAGAGGGGTGAATAGGTATGTGCCGGCACGCCCATCTCCTCATAGCAGAGGCGGGCTTCATGCACCGAGCTGGCAGCCGCACCGGATATATATTCCCGCACTATCGGGAAGACCGACCACATGGCGAAGCCCT
>CAZFIF010000168.1:0-5316 GCA_964519065.1 uncultured Rikenella sp. | reverse complement strand
TTTGAAGTATCAAAGTGAGTAATGAGATTTGCGCCGCTTACACCATCAACAAGACCTTTCCAATAATCCTGAAGTGTGTTGCCGATAGGGGTCAATGCCCCCATTCCGGTAACTACTACCCGCCTCATATCAGGTTATCAAGGAAACTACTTTGCGTTCTCCTCAATATACTTAATGGCTTCGCCAACAGTGCTGATGCTTTCTGCCTGATCATCGGGAATTCCAATGTTGAACTCCTTTTCAAATTCCATGATCAGCTCGACAGTGTCCAGAGAGTCAGCACCAAGGTCATTGGTGAAGTGTGCTTCGGGAGTTACCTCAGCCTCATCTACGCCAAGCTTTTCAACGATGATCTTCTTTACTCTAGTAGAAATGTCAGACATACCAATTATATTTACGTTAATACTCGATTTTAAAACTACGCAAAGAAATATATTTGTACCATATTTTTCAAACAATTTTCCGGAAATTTGCAGGCCGGAGAGTCTAACATGCATGTAGACAGAAAGATAAGCAGAAAATTTAAGCGCCGGGCCTCCCTGGCGCTCAGTACATTAAGTAACAGACAATGAAGAATATAGCCATTCTCGCTTCCGGGACCGGAACGAACGCTGAAAACATTATAAGATACTTTTCGAACGATAATCGGGCGAAAGTCACCCTTGTTTTGTCGAATCGTTCTCAGGCTATGGTTCTGGATAGGGCTGCGACACTCGGGGTTGATGGCTTTTTTTTCGACCGAAGTCAGTTTTATGATACCGGGGAGGTGTTGATGATGCTTCAGAGGAGGGAGGTTGACCTGCTGGTTCTGGCGGGTTTTCTCTGGCTGGTTCCGGAGGCCGTCATTGAGGCGTACAGGGGGCGTATTGTCAATATCCATCCTGCGCTGCTGCCAGGCTTCGGGGGCAAGGGCATGTACGGCGACAGGGTTCATCGTGCGGTGCTTGATGCCGGATGCAGTGAGAGTGGAATAACCATCCACTACGTCAATGAGCAGTATGACTCGGGTGACATTATCTTCCAGACGCGCTGCCCGGTGCTGCCTGACGATGATGTGGAGAGCCTGGCGGCCAGGGTTCATGAGCTGGAGTACAGGCACTACCCGGAGGTGATCAGCGGGCTGATAGATCAGTCAGCAATTTGAAGCTCCGACACTGTTGGAGGAGATTCAATCCCGACCACGAAGTGCGTCGGGAAGGCAGCAGGTTACGGAAGAATTTTCGATTTCGGATTTTTGATTGTCGATTTATTGAAAAATCCCAAATCCCAAATCGCCATTCGTCATCCGCCATTCGCAAATCGCAAATCGTCAATCGCAAATTCTCAATAGCTTATGGTGGACAGCAAATTCATATAGCCCTCGGCTATCTTCCTGAACTCCTCCATCGACTCCGGAGCCACAGGGTTTACCGGCGGGGCTTCCACCTTCAGCGGGTCTATGGCGTGGCCGTTACGGTAGAACCTGAAGTCGAGATGGGGACCTGTTGAGAGTCCCGAGCTGCCTACATAACCTATCACCTGCCCCTGCTTCACGTATACTCCCGGAGCTATGCCCGGACCATAGCGCGAGAGGTGAAGATAGGCTGTCGAGTATACGCTGTTGTGGGTGATGCGCACCATCCTTCCGGCTCCTTTCTCATAACTGGTGCTGGTGACCCTGCCGTCGCCGATAGCCACTACGGGAGTGCCTATGGGTGCGGCGTAATCAATACCATGATGCGGACGCACGATCTTAAGTATGGGATGCATCCTGGCGCCTGAGAAGCGCGAGCTGATACGCGAATAGCGCAGCGGTGCCTTCAGAAAGGCCTTCCTCAGGCTCGCACCGGTGGTATCATAGAAGGAGAGGGTGCTGTCCTGGATGAATGGTATGGCATAGATGGCATTGCCGGAATGTTCAAAGAGAGCGGCATGAATGCCTCGTATGCCTGCCGACTCGTCGCCGATAAATTCTTCCTCATATATTACTTTGAAACGGTCTCCTCTCTGCAATCCGAAGAAGTCGATGGTCCAGGCATATATCTCCGACAGCTCAGCTGAGAGATTGGGGTTGAGCTCGTTTTCCATGGCCGTCTCCCAGAGAGAGGTTGTGATGGTGCCGGACGAATACCTCAGCTTGCGGGTGATCTCGGCATCGTAACGGTAGATGGCAAGTGTGTCTTTCAGGCTGAACACATATGTCACCCTGGGGTCGTGATTATAAATGAAGTAGTCTGTCCGGCTGAGGGTATCCTTCGTGATAAAGGCCGACCAGGTGCTGCCCGTGCGCACCCTCCGCGGGTCAAAGGTCTCACTGTTCACTCTCAGGAGCTCCTCAATAGTGTTCCATGAGATATCCTGCGACGCAAGGATGGTTGAGATGAACTGATTTCTCCTGACCTTGCCGGTCACAATATTGTACGAGTCTACAGGGATACCGAAGATCAGGTCAGGAGCGCCCGACCGCGCCGGTGGAGTGGCCATACTGTCAACAACTGCCGCAGCTGCAGTGTCAGAGGATTCAGTGGAGGCGGTTTTCCTGACGGCGGCTACCTTTTCAGCGGCAGAGGGCCTGGTGCATGATATCGAAATCAGGAGTGAGGCCGCAAATAGCGTCGGCAGAAGAGCAGTTATTCTCATAGGACAATATTAACAATACGGTTTGGGACCACAATTACTTTCGGGGTGGCATCGCCTATCCATTTCCTGGCCCGCTCATCGGCCAGCACCCTCTCTGTCACCTCCTCACGCGACATGTTGACGGGAAGCTCTATCTTGAACCTCATCCTGCCGTTGACAGACACCGGGCATTCGAACATATCCTCCCTGAGGTACCTCTCATCTGCCTCAGGCCAGGGCTCGTAGGCCAGTGTTCCGGTGCGGCCGGAGAGCTGCCAGAGCTCCTCAGCCAGATGGGGAGCGAAGGGTGAGAGCACCCTGATGAAGGTGGCAGCCGTGGTGGCGGTCACCTTTCCCTTCTTCAATGCGGTATTAAGGAATATCATCATTGCCGATATGGCAGTGTTGAAATCCAGACTTTCAATGTCATCGGTCACCTTCCTTATCGTCTTGTGCAGGGTCTTGAGCACCTCCGTATCTTCTTCGTCTTCCGTGATGTTTTCACTGTTGGCCAGCAGACGGTATGTTCTTGCCAGGAAGTTTGCCGGTCCCTTTATCCCCTTTTCGTCCCACGGCTTCTGGGCGTCCAGTGGCCCGAGGAACATCTCGAAAAGGCGGAAGGTGTCGGCACCGTAGTTTCTTACCACATGGTCAGGGTTGACCACGTTCTTCAGGCTCTTTGACATCTTTGCCACTATCTGGCTTACCTCTTCCCCTGTCTCAGTTATAAAGAAGCGGCCATCCCTTTCTGTCACCTGGTCTGACGAAATCTTGGCTCCTGTTTCCGTCTCATAGGCGAAGGCGAGTATCATACCCTGGTTGAAGAGCTTCATGAAGGGTTCGTCCGTGGAGACGATGCCCAGGTCAAAGAGCACCTTGTGCCAGAAGCGGGCATAGAGCAGGTGGAGCACGGCATGCTCTGCGCCGCCGATATAAAGGTCAACGGGCATCCAGTACTTCTCCCTGGCGCTGTCGAATATCTCGCGGTCGTTTTTCGGATCGATGAACCGCAGGTAGTACCAGCATGAACCAGCCCACTGCGGCATGGTGTTGGTCTCACGTCTTCCACGACGTCCGTTTTTGTCGGTGACAAAAAGCCAGTCGGCAGCGTTGGAGAGGGGCGACTCGCCGTTCTCTCCGGGTTCATAGATCTCCAGCTCGGGCAGTGTCAGCGGTAACTCGCTCTCATCGAGCACAGTAATCTCTCCGTCTTCCCAGTGTATGACGGGGAAGGGCTCACCCCAGTAGCGCTGCCGGCTGAAGAGCCAGTCGCGCAGTTTGTAGTTGACGCGGTGTATTCCCAGGTTCCTCTCCTCTATCCACCTGGTGATGGCGGCTATCCCCTCTTCGACATTCAGCCCGTCAAGGGTGATGCCTCTCTCACTGTCAGAGGAGTTGATATAGATGCCGTCCCCTGTCCAGCATTCATCACCCGAGATGATGCGGCGCTTCTGCTCCATGTCGTTGACGGCCGGGGAGAGGATGCATGTGATCTCCAGCCCGAACTTCTTCGCGAATTCGAAGTCGCGGTCATCATGCGCCGGCACTGCCATGATGGCTCCGGTGCCGTAACCCATCAGGACATAATCGGCAACCCACACAGGTATCTTCCTGCCGTTCACCGGGTTGACAGCATAGGTTCCTGTGAAGACACCGCTCTTATCTTTGGCAAGGTCAGTACGGTCAAGGTCTGACTTAAGCGATGCGGCTTTCACGTACTCCCTTACTGACTCTGCCTGTTCGGGACTCGTAAGTTTGCTGACAAGTGGGTGCTCGGGGGAGAGTACCATATAAGTTGCGCCGAAGAGTGTATCGGGACGGGTGGTATAGACTGTTATTATCTCCCTGTGTCCGTCGACTTTGAAATCAACCTCAGCGCCGGTTGATCGTCCTATCCAGTTGCGCTGCTGCTCTTTTATTCCCTCCGGCCAGTCGAGTTTATCCAGGCCCTTGAGCAGTCTCTCGGCATAGTAAGGTATGCGCAGCATCCACTGCTTGAGGTTTCTCCTGATGACTTTGTTGCCGCACTTCTCGTGGGTGCCGTCGGTCAGCACCTCCTCATTGGAGCAGACGATACGGCAGGAGGGGCAGTACCATATCTGGGCGTCATCATAATAGGCCAGTCTTCTGGAGTTGATATATTTTTTTCTGGCCTCATCGCCCGCCTTGATGACATCGGGGGGTATGGGCATCTCGTCTATAGGGCGTCCGCGGTCGGTCTGATGGTCGTACCAGGTGTTGTAGAGCTTCAGGAAGATCCACTGCGTCCATTTGAAGTAGGCCGGATCGGTGGTGTTGATCTCTCGGTCCCAGTCGTAGCTCAGCCCCAGCTCCTTTATCTGCCGGCGGAAGGTGTCACAGTTTTTATTGGTGGTGACAGCAGGGTGCGTGCCTGTCTGTATGGCATACTGCTCGGCGGGGAGACCAAAGGCATCCCAGCCCATGGGATGAAGCACGTTGAAGCCCTTCATGCGCTTATAGCGTGCCACGATGTCAGTGGCAGTGTATCCCTCGGGGTGACCTACGTGCAATCCTGCGCCCGAGGGGTAGGGGAACATGTCAAGGATGTAAAACTTCCTGGGGTTTGTGAGATCATCTGAGGTTTTGAAAGTCTTATTCTTTTCCCAGTACTCCTGCCACTTTTTCTCTATCTCTGAAAAGTTGTACTCCTTCATGTCGGCTCTGTGGTTTGCGCTTATGGGGTGCGAAATTAGGAAA
>CAZFIF010000167.1:0-5394 GCA_964519065.1 uncultured Rikenella sp. | reverse complement strand
TAATCATTGCTATCGCGGTACTGATATTCCAATCCTGATGAAGTAGCTACTGCAGGCCTGCTACCTATATTCCATTCCTGGTGAAGTAGTTTACTGCAGACCCAGTACCTGCTTGCCCTGCTTGAAGACGATGTCTACGGGTATTCCGGCGGCATTGACCCTGTCAAGGGCCGCGCGAAGGTCTTCGGTCATAACACCGTCACCCTCTATCCACGCTTTGGCAGTATCATAGTCGCCGTCGCCCTGAACGGTGAGTATCTTTTCTACCAGTGACACCACCGCAGCCTTCATCTCGTCGAGATTTACCTTGTAGTATCCGTTCTCCTGCAGCATGAATGCCCCGTTATCAGCAAAATACTTCATGCTGAGCATGTTGGCCTTGCCGTGTGCACTCGAGGCGCCAAAGCGGCTGGAGCGGAAGATACCGGCAAAGAAGGTGACATAGTTGTTCATCACCTCGCCGCTGGTGATCTCGCCCATCTCATAGAGCCTGGTTACAAGGTAGAGCCCCATTATGTCGGCCTTGGCCTCCTCGAGGGCGGAATACTGCTCCTTCAGAGCCTCCCTGACAGGACCGTTGCCGTTGATGGTGTTCTTGACGCCCATGCCGTGTGATACCTCATGGAAGGTAGTGTTCTCAAAAAAGGCATCGAAGGTGATGTGCTGACGCTGGCTTTCGTCTATCAGCCTCTCAGCGATAGGCATGAGTATGTTGTCAAACTTGGCCTTCATAGAGTTCTTCAGCTGCAGCTTGCGGCTGCCGACGGCAAGGTGTATCTCCGGGTCATTCGGCAGGTTGATGGCTATGGTCTTGCTTCCGGCATTGCAGTCACCGGCATAGTAAATGGCATCGTAAACATTCATGTCGGCATCGGTGCCCGGCTTTTCAGCCTTGTACTCCGGAGCCACCGGGAGGCCAGCCTGCAGGTCGGGGAGCATGGCATTATACTTCGCCAGGCGTGCACTCCATTCAGGGTCCTTGACAAGGACAAAGGCCTCATGGGCAGCCTTGTAACCGAACAGTGCATCTTCATAATTCTCTATGGGCCCTACAACAAAGTCGATGTTCGAGTTCTTCATCTCCATCCAGGCAAAATCGCTGGGCTGGTATTCATTGGTGAGAAGAGCATCGGCTCTCATGGTCAGATACTTCTTCAGCCCCTCATCTTCAGCCAGCCCGGCAGCCTTGTTCAGCAGCGTGGCAGCCCTGGAGTGCTCCTCCTGGAACGCTTCGGAATAGGGAACAGACATCAGCTTACCCTCCGGATCACGCCTGATGATAGTATAGAGGCTTGCCTTGGCGGGATCATCCCACGCTTCAAACTCCTCAACGGTCATATCTTCAGGATAGAACTGCGCCCCGGCAGGCTTCTCCCCGAACCCGGGAAGAAACGGTGCGTTGCCGTTCAGCCTGTCCCAGGGACCGTAGTGTATATTAACATATGCCTTTGCATATTCATTTTCGATCTGCGCAAAGAGCTCTTCCCTGTCGCCATAGGCCTCCTTCCAGTAGATGTCATCCATTATGGCGGCAACATCGGTAAGTATGCCGATTATCTCCCTCTCCTGGCTGGTGAGCCAGCCCAGGTCGGTGGTCAGGGTCACCTCTTTGAACTTTGCAAGGTTAGCTTTCATCTCTTCTGTAAGTTTTTTCTCCTCGGAATTGCATCCTGCCAATAAGATTGACAGCATAATCATAAAAATGTAAATGATCCGTGCCTTCATGGGAATTGTGTTTGGTTATTTTGAAAGCAATGTAATAAAATGTTGCAAGATTTGAGATGAGAATGGCGTGAAAAACTGAACAGAGCTTTACAGACAGAAGGAAAAGAGCGGCATACACCTTTTTCTTGTCTGCTGAAAAGCTAATTTTGTGCGGCATTGTTTAAACAATATCCGGACAAGGGATGTTGATAATGTAAACCAGGGAGAAATCGATATTTCTTATATGAACGAATTTGATGTCAAGGCCGCGGAGTGGGACAAGAGTAATATGCATCTTGACCGCGCCAGAACGGTTGCCGGTGAAATCTTAAAGGAGATTCCCATAACAGCTGAGATGAAGGCTCTGGAATTCGGGGCAGGCACAGGTCTGCTCAGTTTTCTGCTCAGGGACCAACTGAAAGAAATAACGCTGGTCGACAACTCCGCAGGAATGGTAAAAGTACTGCGGGAAAAACTGCTTGCAGTCAACGATGATAAAATGAGGGTTCTCGATCTTGACCTCGAACATAACGATTATATGGATGGCAGCGTTGACCTCATCTACACGCTGATGGTACTCCACCATGTAAATGACGTGGAGAAGATTATCAGTAAGTTCTCCGGTATGCTGAAGCCCGGAGGGCACCTGGCCATAGCCGATCTTTACACTGAAGATGGCTCATTCCACGGCGGCGCCTTTACCGGCCACAGGGGATTTGATACTGCCAAGCTGTCAGCGCAACTTAAAAAATATGGGTTCAGCGATGTCCGCCATAGGAAAGTATATGTCATTGACAAGCTCATGCCTGACGGCAGCAGGAAGCAGTTTGAGGTGTTCCTGATGACAGCATCGCTTACAGGGCAGAAAGCAGGAGCCGGTTCGGGAGTTTTCTGATGACGGCCTCACTGCCGGCCCGGTATAAGCAAACAGTGCGGGGGCTTAACTATGACAGACCCGGCAATTACAAGCATCACGGACTGTTTACTGGGACAGTGTCCGGGATAGTGGACAGGCAATGATTTTGACAGTTTGTTGAAAATTAAAAATAAGACCATATGGAAGTAACATTTGACGGTGGCAAGGTGATCACCGCACATCTCAACGGCAAATCGATAAAAACAGATCAGTCAGTCAGAAACGGCGGAGGAGGAGCTGCCCCCGAGCCTTTCGAGCTTTTCCTGGCATCAATAGGAACCTGCGCCGGTATTTATGTCAAATCATTCTGTGACCAGAGGGGCATCCCGGCAGAAAATATCAAAATAGTCCAGTCCGTGGAGTTTGATCCCGTGAAAAGGATCCCCGGCAGGATAACCCTGGAGATTCAGCTACCCCTGGATTTCCCGGAGAAATACAGGGCGGCAGTAATCAATGCAGCTGAGCTCTGCCTGGTAAAGAAAACCATCAACGACCCGCCGGAGTTCCAGGTTCAGGCCTCTGTATCAACCACAGATGCAATAAGCCGGTAACACGGATCAGGTTTCAGGTTCAGGCCTCCGTCGTAAACACCGTGATTGCTTACCAGTACCCCCGGCAATGCCGTCAGATAAGTCATAATTACCAGGGAAAAAGCCAGAAAAAAACCGCTTTTGCCGTTACGGCAATAATTGTAATTTTACCCTATTGATAAACGAACGATGAGGAATCTGGGATACAGCCGTATTGACCCGGCAGAGATAGATGATAATCTTATCAGGCTGATAGCTTCAGACTGGATGCTGATCACCGCCGGCAGTAAAGAGAAATTCAATACCATGACCGCCAACTGGGGAGGCATGGGGTACCTGTGGAAAAGGCCGGTGGCCTTTGTCTTTGTACGTCCGGAACGTTATACGTACGGGTTTACGGAGAGTGCTGACGGCTTTACCCTCACCTTCTTTGACGAAAAATACCGCGATGCCCTCAACCTGTGCGGCACAAAAAGCGGGCGCGACTGTGACAAGGTGGCAGAGACCGGGCTGACGCCATGTTTCACTGAGAACGGCTACCCTGCCTTCACCGAAGCCAGGCTGGTGCTCGAGTGCCGGAAGCTATATGCTACCATGCTTACCAGGGATGAATTCACTGACACCAGGCCACTCAGGGAACATTACTCCACCACTGACGGGCTGCATAAAATATATATAGCAGAGATTGAGAAGGTCTGGATAAGACAATGAGAGAAGCCTGCCTGAATGATATTTGTAAATTTATCACCGAATCCGGCGACCATCCTTCCGCATCACCGGGAGGAGAAACGATTTTGGTCAATAACATATGTCTCATCTTAAATCAACAAGCAATGTTCAAAGAGATCAAACGCTGCCTCAATGCAGCCCCGTTCATAATCCTAACCCTTGCAGCCATGATTGCAAACGGATCTTGCAGCAGTAATCCCGACAGTAAGATCACCTACCCGGAAACCAGAATGGGTGAAGTGGTTGACACCATTTTCGGGACACCGGTAGCCGATCCCTACCGCTGGCTCGAGGATGACATGTCGGAAGAGACGGCAGAATGGGTCAAAGCCCAGAATGCAGTCACCTTTGCATATCTTGAAAATATTCCATACCGCGAACAGATCAGGGAACGCCTGACAGAGATGTATAACTACGAAAAGTATGGCATGCCCTTCACCAGGGGTGATTATACCTACTTTACCAAAAACGACGGACTCCAGAACCAGGATCTCCTTTACAGGCAGAAAGAGGGAGAAGAACCCGAGATATTCCTTGACCCCAACACCTTCTCGGCTGACGGAACCACCTCGCTGAGGGAGATGGGCTTCTCAAAAGACGGCACCAGGATGGCCTACGCAATCTCGGAGGGAGGCTCCGACTGGCGTAAGGTGATTACCCTCGATGCAACCACTAAAGAAATTATAGGCGATACTCTCGTCGATATCAAGTTCTCGGCTATCTCCTGGCTTGGCAATGATGGCTTCTTCTATTCCACGTATGATAAGCCCGAGGGAAGCGAACTCTCTGCCATGACTGACCACCACCGGCTGTTCTACCATAAGACGGGTACCCCACAGTCTGAAGACCGTATCGTCTTCGGAGGTGATAAGAAGAGAAGATACGTGCGTGGCTTTGTAACTGACGACCAGAATTACCTGGTGGTGACCGCACAGATCTCCACCACTGGCAACGAACTATATATCAAGGATCTGGAGCGTAATCAACGTGACTTCACCGTGATAGTGCCCGACTTCGACAGCGAAAGTCAAGTTATTGAGAGTGACGGTTCCAGGCTCTTCATCTATACAAACATGAATGCTCCCAATGGAAGGGTTGTCACCGCTGATGCCTCGAATCCCGGAAGTGAGAACTGGGTCGATTTTATTCCGGAAACAGAGAATGTTCTCCAGCCCTCAACGGGCGCCGGATACCTTTTTGCCCACTACCTTAAGGATGCCATATCAAACGTACAACAATATGACATGAACGGCACACTCGTCAGGGAGATTGAACTGCCGGGCATAGGTTCAGCCGGTGGATTCTACGGCAGGAAAGAAGACAGGGACATCTATTTCTCGTTCAGTAACTATACCAATCCTTCAACAATATACAGGCTCGATCCTGAGACCGGGGAGACTGCGGAATACAAGAAGCCAAAGGTTCTGTTCAATAGTGAAGATTATGTCTCGGAACAGGTGTTCTACACCTCGAAGGACGGCACCCGGGTACCCATGATCATTACCCACGGCAAGG
>CAZFIF010000166.1:0-5397 GCA_964519065.1 uncultured Rikenella sp. | reverse complement strand
GGGCCGAGTCTATCTCCACCAGCTCCTTCTTCTCGCGCATCTGGCGCAGGAATTCTGAAGCCGACAGCGGCTCCAGACCACGGTGCTTGCGCTGCTCATTGATGGCAGTCTTCATGAAGTTGACCATGCTGACGCCGGGGATCTCTATCGGGTACTGAAATGAGAGGAAGATACCCTCGCGGGCACGCTCCTCGGGAGACATGTCGAGAAGGTTGCGTCCCTCGAAGATTATGGAGCCGTGGGTCACGGTTGCGATATCTCGTCCTGTCAGTACGTTGGCGAGGGTGCTCTTACCGCTGCCGTTGGGTCCCATGATGGCGTGTATCTCGCCGGGCTTAACCTCCAGGGTGAGGCCCTTGAGGATCTCCTTGTCGTCGATGGCGGCCTTCAGTTCATTTATCTGTAGTAAGAATTCAGTGTTCATCCTTATGTAGCATATTTATTTTATTGGTCTTTTAAGCATTTAATATGATTTGATACTCAAATTCTGATATTGGCTCCCGAACCTGGGGGTATCATTTATTTTTTTTTGGTATATTCAATTCAACCTACACTTCCTTCGAGGCTTATCTGCAGCAGCTTCTGCGCCTCCACGGCAAACTCCATCGGCAGCTTGTTGATCACCTCGCGGGCATAACCGTTGACTATCAGGCCGATGGCATCTTCGGTGGAGATGCCCCGCTGGTTGCAGTAGAAGATCTGGTCTTCGCCTATGCGTGAGGTTGTGGCCTCGTGTTCGACTATAGCCGTTGGGTTGTCGACTTCGATATAGGGGAAGGTATGGGCCCCGCACTTGTCGCCCAGCAGCAGTGAGTCGCACTGCGAGAAGTTGCGTGCTCCCTCTGCCTTACCAAGCACCTTCACCAGTCCGCGGTAGCTGTTCTGTCCGAAGCCTGCCGAGATACCCTTGGAGACGATGGTGCTTTTTGTGTTCTTCCCGATATGGATCATCTTGGTGCCGGTGTCAGCCTGCTGGTAGTTGTTGGTGACCGCCACAGAGTAGAATTCGCCGGTGCTGTTGTTGCCTCTCAGAATGCATGAGGGGTATTTCCATGTCACCGCTGAGCCGGTCTCCACCTGTGTCCATGATATCTTTGAGTCGTCACCCTTGCATATACCGCGCTTGGTGACGAAATTGAATATGCCGCCCTTGCCATTCCTGTCGCCCGGGTACCAGTTCTGCACGGTACTGTATTTGACCTCGGCACCGCGCTCTGCTACTATCTCAACCACTGCTGCGTGCAGCTGGTTCTCGTCGCGCATAGGTGCCGTGCACCCCTCGAGGTAACTGACATACGATTCTTCGTCAGCGATGAGGAGTGTTCGTTCAAACTGCCCGGTGTTGGAGGTGTTGATACGGAAGTATGTTGAGAGCTCCATAGGGCATCGGACACCCTTGGGGATGTAGCAGAAGGAGCCGTCGGAGAAGACTGCCGAGTTGAGGGTGGCAAAGAAGTTGTCGGTATATGGGACGACGGAGGCGAGGTACTTCTGCACCAGCGTGGGGTGCTCCCTGACGGCCTCGGAGAAGGAGCAGAAGATGATGCCCATCTCTGCCAGCGTCTCACGGAAGGTGGTCTTCACTGATATTGAATCCATGACTGCATCTACAGCCACGCCGGTGAGGTGTTTCTGCTCTTCGAGCGGGATGCCGAGCTTTTCAAAGGTTTTCAGCAACTCCGGGTCAACGTCGTCAAGGCTGTCGGGGCCCTTCTTCTGCACCGGGGCAGCATAGTAAATGATATCCTGGAAGTCTATTTCCGGGATATTGAGGTGGGCCCACGAGGGCATCTTCATAGTCTGCCAGTGGCGGAAAGCCTTGAGACGGAACTCCAGCATCCATTCCGGCTCCTCCTTCTTGGCTGAGATCAGCCTTACCACATCCTCGGTGAGTCCCCTGGGTATGACCTCAGTCTCGATATCGGTCACGAAACCATATTTGTATTCGCCTGTCGTAACCTCGTTCAGTACCTTATCCTGGTCTTTTTCCATAGAGATTTATAGTCATTGTGCACATAATCTCAACAAGCCTGCGCACGCAAAGTTCTTAGGATATTATATAAATCATGCAAAATTACACAAAAAGGTCGAATTATCGGGAGCGGGCTGGGGTGGACTAGCCTCTGTTGTTGATTACCAGTGCGCCGATGACTCCCGGCACCCATCCGCAAAGGGTAAGCAGAAATACGATAAGTACAGAGCCGCATCCCTTGTCAATGACTGCCAGGGGAGGGCAGAAGATACAGACGATAACTCTCAGAATACCCATTTCGAATTGCGATTTCCGATGTGCGAATTTCGATTTTGCTTACGAAGATATAAAATTTCACAAATGATTCCCTTGCAAGGCGGATGGTTCTGCGACTGACGTCCTGACGCACTCCCGACTTCATCGGGACAGGTCCGTGGTCGGGATTGAGACTCCTCCTGGTTCGTCGGAGCCTCAAACTGCTGACTGCAACTGCTGACTGCAACTGCTGACTGCCGACTGAAGACTACTCCCTGAGTAGATGATCCTCAGCCTGCAGAATCTTCAGCCTCAGGTCAGCGGGGTAGTCAGGCCTTTCTTCCAGGAACTTCCTGACGGTCTCGCGGGCTACGGCCGAATGATGGCCGGCGAGGGTAGAGGTTATCCAGCCTCCCGGGAAGAATATGTCACCGGTGCTCTTTATCTCTTCCAGAAGCTCCAGTGAGGGAAGGATATAGTGTTCCGACCTGTGTATCACCGACGGGTGGTGAAGGTATCCCAGCGCCTCCAGCACCCACGGTTCATGCTCGCGGTTGGCCGGATCACGGAGGCTATGGAAGAATTCATCACGGACAGCCGGGTCAGCAGAGACCGACGGCAGCACGAAATCAAACCTCTGCAGCCTGTCTGCGGTGGTGATACGCTCGCGCTGGGCGGCAATGACGGCGGGAGCTTCGGGGTGGCCCCTGAGGGCCAGCGTCAGTGCCAGTGCGGACTGTTCATCTTCACCAAGCCTTACATGACCGGAGCCAGTCCCCGGTCTGTTCGCCCCATCAACGCCGGGCAGCTCACTACTCCTCCACAGATCCCTGAGGCGTGCCACTCCCCTTTCAGTGACAGCCACATTACGAAACAGCCCGAACCATTGTCGTTTCTCCGATGCTGTCTCCGCGGTGATGAGCTTCTGCCATATCATTGACTCTGCATCCGGTGCATTGGCGGTACGGGCACTGTCAGAGAGTTGATGCCAGTATACATATCCCAGCCTGCCGGTGAGATAGTTGCGCAGCTGCAACTCCTGTTCCGTCTGCAGTGCAGTGAAGAGGGTGTTGTAATATACTGTTGGACTGACGGTTCCGTTGAGGAGGTTCTCGTGCATGTTGATCCAGAGTATCCCCCGCAGCAGCGGATCCTGAAAATCATTTATATGTTCAGTGAGATATGAAGCTGTGGTGCTGTCGAAGAGAAAGGTACCGTAGGCTCTCCCCGATATGTCGGGGATAATGCATAGGGGTACTCCGGTAACGGTTATGAATGAGCGTTTATCTGCCGGGGTGACCTCCCCGGTGACGGTATCAGACGCGGTGATAACCATTGTCTGGAGTGTCTGCGGCCAGTGTCTCAGCACTCCTGCCGGGTCATCTTCGCGGAAGGAGATCCTGTAGCTATGATCCGTGACCGGTTGCTCCGCAAACGCCTGGTCTGTGACCGCATCCTTCTTCTCTGCATCCTTCCTCTCTACATCCTCCCGGCTCACCACCGGCGTAATCAGCGGCATGCCCGCCTCCCTGACCCACATCCTGCTCCACTCTTCCAGCGGCTTACGGGTCACCTTCTCAATGATGGCGATTAGGTCATCCCACCGGGCGTTGCCCCATGAATACTCCTTCAGGTAGATCTGCAGCGCCTCACGAAGCTTCTCCTCTCCTGCCATCTGTTCCAGCTGCCGCATGACAATGGGCGCCTTGTTGTAAATAATGCCTCCGTAAAGTGATCCGGCATCCTTCATGTTACCCAGCTCCTGTATCACGGGGTTGGTGCCGCCGGTGCGGTCAACGGCATAAGCAGCAGGATAGCGAGAGAGCAAAAAGCGGAGCTCGTGGTTCACGGAGGGGAAGTCGGGAGTGACTATCTTGTCTGACATGTATCCGGCAAAGACCTCCTTGAGCCATACGTCGTCGAACCACTTCATGGTTACCAGGTCGCCGAACCAGATATGCGATGTCTCATGGGCTATCAGCGAGGCCCGAGACAGCTGCTCATTCAGGGTGGGAGAGGCCTCGAGCATCAGTGAGGAGGCTCTGTAGAATATTGACCCCGGGTGCTCCATCCCGCTGTACTGAAACGGCGGCAGGAGCACAAAGCCGAATTTGTCAAAAGGGTAAGTTATGCCAGTGTACTCCTCAAGCCATCTCAGGGCGCTGTGATGAAGGCGAAAGATCTCCTCCGCATTGTTCTCAATATAACCCGGGCGGGTTTCGCGGTGAAGCATCTCCATCTTCATGCCCCCAATCTCTTTCTCAATTAAATCAAACCTGCCTGCGGCGAAGGCGAAGAGATATGTGCTGATGGGTTTGGTCTCGCTGAAGCGAAGGGTGACCCTGCCCGCTGTGGTGTCAGCTGAGACAACAGGATTGTTTGACATGGCCCGGTATGATTCCGGCATATCCAGTGCCAGTGTGAACCGTCCCTTGATGTCAGGCTGGTCAAAGCAGGGGAATGCGGTTGAGGCTCTGTCAGGAACGAACAGCGTATATAGGTATTCATCGTTCCTGTTCAGCGATAGATCCCCGGTGCGGAATCCGGCCTCCACGCGGTTGTAACTTTTCGAGAGGAGGCTGCGGTCAATCACAATATGACCGTTGGTCAGAACGGCCTCTGTCAGTCTGCCGTTAACGGAAACCGAACTTAGGTGATCTGCGGGAACATTGAAATCGAGCACCAGCGGCTCGCGGCCTGACGTGCGCTTGAATTCAATCACAGCTATTCCCTGCACGGGAGTGCTTCTGCCTGTATCAATCCTGAAAGAGAGGTTGTAGCGTACATCCTTCAGGGTCTCATACCGGTAGGTAGCCAGGAGCTTTGAGACACCGGGGGCAGTGTACTCTGTCCTGTCAACGCGGCCGCAGGACGAAAGAGCCAGTATGGCAAACAGCGTGGCTGCTGCTTTGAACAAATATGCCGGCAGCAGGCAGATTTTAAGTTTCTTTTTCATTATTATGAAAGATAAAAGGAAAAATCCTGATACTTCCTGTTAGCTTCAATCAAAACAGAAATCCATTGACCTTCAGCCCCCTCCGTCATCCTTAACCTTCGCAAAGGATGAGACTTTCGACTCCTCTAGCAGAGTTCCTGGAACCTCTGCCTGAAGACCAGCGGGCGGGCTATGTTGTGGAACGTCTCGGTGGTTCCGCCGGTGCCGATGATGG
>CAZFIF010000165.1:0-5408 GCA_964519065.1 uncultured Rikenella sp. | reverse complement strand
TCTGTTATTTAAATGATATTATTACTTTAACTGTCTTTAAATCTTCATAATTAAACGACCTGACCACGGTCTCCGTCTCTCCCTTCCTGATCTTTTTCTCGCTGCTGAGTTCAAAACCTTCCTGGGTGACGTTCATGAGAGTGCCCTTAAATAGTTCGCCTGCAGCGGTAACGACCTCAACCATTCTTCCCTCGTTCTTCAGGTATTGCTCATAAACCAGGAACGGCATGTCAAGACCCGGAGAGGAGACATTCAGGTCAAAGTCGCCTATCTCCTCGCCCACCGCACTGCTGATTGCCTTGCTCAGCGATGCACAGTCGTCAATGGTCACACCCTCAGGCCTGTCTATCAGGACAGTTATGCGTCCCGTGCTGCTCAGCCTCACGTCGACGAGGAAGATACCGGTTCCCTTGATGTGGCTTTCGGCAACTCTTCTTATCTGCTCTTTCGTGACCATAGTATTTCTTTTGATAACAAAATAGGGGACTTTTGTCCCCTAGGCCATTCATACCCTTCTGTTCGGGTGCAAAGATAATATCATTTTTTCAATTGACAATGGACCGGAGAGGTGAAAAATGATTGACTGCCTTGTATCTGAAGCTTTTCTGACATGATTTTGGTAATTATTCCATAAATTTGCATTCATCAAATCTGCGACTTTTGACCAACTGGAGAAAGATCATCAATGACCCGGTGTACGGATTTATCAGTATGCCGAGTGCTCTTGTCTTTGACCTGGTGAGCCATCCGTGGTTTCAGAGGCTCAGGAACATAAGGCAGTTGGGACTGACAAGCTATGTCTACCCGGGAGCTGTTCACAGTCGTTTTCAGCACAGCCTGGGGGCGATGTACCTGACAGGACTGGCAGTTCAGACGCTGAGGACGAAAGGGGTGGAGATTTCACCCGCGGAGGAGGAGGCGGTGCTGGTGGCAATACTGTTGCATGACATCGGCCACGGTCCCTTCTCGCATGCGCTGGAACACTCGCTTATTACCGATGTGCCACATGAGCAGATGTCGCTGCTGATCATGGAGGAACTCAACCGCCAGTCGGGAGGCAGGCTGACAGACGCCATCTCGGTTTTCCGTGGCAGGTATCCCCGGCAGTTTTTCCACGACCTGGTGACCGGGCAGATGGATATGGACAGGATGGATTATCTGCGGCGTGACAGCTTTTTTACCGGAGTGATAGAGGGGTCCGTGGGCTCTGACAGGATCATCAGGATGCTCAATGTGTCGGACGATCGTTTGGTGGTTGATGAGAAGGGGATCTATTCTGTAGAGAAATTCCTGATTGCCAGGCGCATGATGTACTGGCAGGTTTACAACCACCGTACTGTTGTCTCCGCCGAGAAGCTGATTACCAGCCTGCTGGTGAGGGCCCGCGAGGTGACAGCTGCCGGTGCCGACCTGTTTGCCACACCGGCATTGAAATATTTCCTGCGTCACCGCGAAATGGAGGGCAACGACGATGACCGGGAGCAGCTCGTGAATCATTTCACCATGCTCGATGAGAGCGATATCATCTCTGCCACAAAGGTGTGGATGGAGTGCGATGACAGTGTGCTGGCTGACCTCTGCAGACGTTTTGTCTACAGGGATCTGCTCGGTATAGAGCTTCAGCGAAAGCCCTTTGACAGATCCAGGGTGGCGGATGTGAGTGCACGGGCGCAGGAGAGACTGGGGCTTCAGAACGACGATGTGCGGTTTTATGTAAACACGGGAGACGTCTTTAACCAGACATATGCCCCCGGCACCCCGGAGGTGCGTATCTTGCTGAAGAACGGCACCACCAGGGACATAACGGCAGTCTCCGACCTGTTTGACAGGGAGGCACTGTCGGAGAAGGTGACGAAATACTACCTCTGCTACCCCAAAGAGATATTGCAGGATCAATAACAGAAGAAACGATGGAATATACAGCCAAAATGATAGCCGGCTTACTGAACGGGACAGTTGAAGGAGATCCCGGAACGACGGTGCATACGATAGCCAAGATTGAGGAGGGGAAACCCGGAGCTCTCTCCTTCCTTGCCAACCCGAAATATGAACAGTATATATACACGACAGGCTCATCAGTGGTGCTGGTGCGGAACGACTTCAGACCTTCGCGGGAGGTAAGGGCCACGCTCATCAGGGTGGATGATCCATACCAGTCGGTGGCCAGGCTGCTGCAGATATATGAGGCAGCCAGACCGGCACCAAAGGGGATTCACCATATGGCGGTCATAGATGAGACTGCCTCGGTGGGTGAGGATGTCTACCTGGGGGCTTACGCCGTAGTATCGGCAAATGCCGTTATAGGAAGCGGCAGCAGCATCTATCCTCACACCTGGGTGGGCGATGCCGTCAAAATAGGAAGGAATTGTATCCTGCATTCGGGGGTAAGGGTGTACAGCGAATGTATCATAGGTGACAACTGTATTCTTCATGCCGGGACAGTCATCGGGGCTGATGGCTTTGGGTTTGCACCTGTGGCTGACAGTAGCTTCATCAAGATTCCTCAGATAGGGAATGTGGTGATTGAGGATAACGTTGAGATAGGTGCCAACACATGCATTGACAGGGCTACGATGGGATCAACGGTCATAAAGAGCGGCGTGAAGCTTGACAACCTTGTGCAGGTGGGTCACAATGTGGTTATCGGAGAGAATACGGTAATTGCCGGACAGACAGGCATTGCCGGTTCAACAAAGATAGGGAGGAACTGCATGATAGGAGGTCAGGTGGGTATCGTCGGTCATCTCACGATAGCTGACGGCTGCCGGATAGGGGCACAGACAGGCATCATAGGATCGGTACGGGAAGAGGGTTCGACAATTGTCGGAACACCGTCGCTCGACAGCAGGAAATTCATGAAGAGCTATGCCTATTTTGCCCGTCTGCCGGAGCTGAACAGGAAGGTGGACGAGATGGCAAAAACGGTGGAATCGTTAAAAGACAGGTAGTTCAGGAGGGACGTTCCAAAGTAAAAGATTTGAACATCATATAGATGTGAGGATTTCTCTTGTGCCGTTCGGAAAAATTTCCGTTTCTTTGCATGATCAAAAAAACAGACAGGTGATGAGTGAGAAGCAAACGACGCTGGCAAGTGAGGTAAGCCTGAACGGCAAGGGACTGCATACGGGTGTGGAGGTTAAGCTGACCTTCAAACCGGCGCCTGCCAATCACGGGTACAAGTTTTGCCGTGTGGACCTGCCCGGCAAGCCTGTGATCGATGCCCTCGCAGATCATGTTACGGAGACATCCAGGGGCACCACGCTGGTGCAGGGTGAGGCATCAGTGGCTACCATAGAGCACGTGCTTGCAGCCTTCTCCGGCATGCGTGTCGACAACGCACTGATCGAGATAGACGGTCCCGAGGCTCCCATAATGGGCGGCAGTGCCCGGATGTTTGTTGATGCCATAAAGCAGGCAGGGATAACCGTACTGGACGAGGAGCGTAACTATTATGTTGTGAAGGAGAAGATTACCTTCTCTGACGAGGAGCATGGTGTTGACCTGATCATCTATCCCGATGACCATTTCAGTGCTCACGTACTTATCGACTACAACTCCAGGATCCTTGGCAACCAGTATGCCATTCTCGATCAGATAGATGACTTTGAGAAGGAGATATCGGGCAGTCGTACCTTTGTCTTTTTCCATGAGCTGGAGCCTCTGTTCAGGATGGGACTGATAAGGGGCGGCGACATGGAGAATGCGGTGGTGATACTTGAGCGCGAGGTGGAGCAGGAGGAGATAGACCGCATAGCGACGATGTTCAACAAGCCTGGCATCACCGAGCATCATGCCGGCGTGCTTAACAATACCAAGCTGAGGTATCCCAATGAGCCTGCCAGGCATAAGCTGCTTGACCTTATGGGCGACCTCGCGCTGGTGGGGCAGCCTCTCAAGGGCAAGGTGGTGGCCACACGGCCGGGTCATTATTCGAATACCAGGCTTGCCAGGCTGGTGCGTCAGCAGATCAAGCGGCAGATGACCAAGAAGGAGATACCTCTTCTTGATACCACCAAACCGGCGGTAATGGATATACAGCAGATAAAGAACCTGCTGCCGCACCGCTTTCCCTTCCTGATGGTTGACCGCATCCTTGAGATGACCGATACCCACATTATTGGCATCAAGAATACCACATACAACGAGGCTTTTTTTCAGGGTCATTTTGAACAGGAGCATGTCTTCCCGGGAGTGCTGCTGGTGGAGACCATGGCGCAGGTGGGAGGGATCATGGTTCTCAATAACGTTGATGAGCCGGAGAAGTATTCGACATATTTCCTCAAGATAGACAGGATGAAGTTCAAGCACAAGGTTATCCCCGGTGACACGATAGTGGTCAGGTGCGATCTTACGGAGCCCATGCGGCGCAACATCGTGATCATGTACTCGCAGGCCTTCGTGGGGGAGAAGCTCGTTGCCGAGGGGGAGATGACGGCACAGGTTGTCAAGAACAAACAATAAGATATGATTTCCGCCTTAGCTTCTATTGATTCGAGGGCTCAGATAGGCACTGGTGTGACCGTTGAGCCATTCGCCGTGATTCACGGAGATGTAGTTATCGGTGACGGCACCTGGATAGGATCGGGTGCGGTGATCTATGACGGTGCCAGGATAGGCAGAAACTGCCGCATCTTCAACGGGGCCTCGGTCTCGGCCATACCGCAGGATCTTAAGTTCAGCGGTGAGGAGACCACGCTTGAGATAGGCGACAACACCACTGTCAGGGAGTTTGTGACACTGAACAGGGGCACCCGTGCCAGGGGCAGGACGATTATCGGGAGCAACGCCCTGCTGATGGCATATGTGCATGTTGCGCACGACTGCATTGTGGGTGATCATGTGATCATGGTATCACTCTCGGCCATCGCGGGTGAGGTTGAGCTTGGCGACTGGGTGACGCTGGGAGGAGGGGTGATGGTTCACCAGTTCGTCCGTATCGGCGCTCACTCCATTATCGGCGGCGGGGCGAAGGTGCGCATGGATGTGCCGCCTTACATCAAGGCGGACAGGGATCCGCTGGCGTTTATGGGACTGAACACAATAGGGCTGGAGAGGCGCGGATTCATGAAAGAGAAGATTCATGAGCTGCATGAGATATACAGGGCTTATTACAACATGGGGATGAACGGAGGCAAGGCCCTGGATTATATAGACGGCAATTTTGAAGCCACCGCCGAACGCAACATGATCATTGAATTTATCAGAGGGTCAGCAAGAGGGGTTATCAGGGGACGGTAGCCTGCTGTCGGTCGTAAAGACTTTAATCACAAGTACATTTTTAATTTTCAGGTGCTTCAGAAGCACCTCTGTGCTCTTTTTCGGAAGGGTAGATATCGTTGTGGCTGGCTACCCTTATAAAACACGAATGGGAACCATACTTACGTAATAGTTCCCATTCCGGCGAATGA
>CAZFIF010000164.1:0-5442 GCA_964519065.1 uncultured Rikenella sp. | reverse complement strand
CCTCAGCGTAATATCTCTGTGCCAGTTCGGTTATCAGCCGGGCGGCACGGGTGAAAAGCTGCCTCCTGTTGATGTGGGTGGCCACCACGGTGCCGTTGCCCGGCAGTGCCAGTCCCAGAGCCTCCGCCAGGCAGTTCATTGAGTTGGCGGTAAACATGCCCGAGCAGGAGCCGCAGGTGGGGCAGGCCGACCGTTCGATCTCAAGCAGGTTTTCGTCAGTGACGCTGTCATCAGCGGCAGCTACCATGGCGTTGACAAGATCGACGGCTTTTCCTCCTGCCCTGCCGGCCTCCATCGGGCCACCGGAGACAAACACCGCGGGGATATTGAGTCGCATGGCGGCCATCAGCATGCCGGGGGTGATCTTGTCGCAGTTGCTGATGCATATCATCGCGTCAGCACAATGGGCATTGCATACATACTCTACACTGTCGGCAATAAGCTCGCGCGAAGGGAGCGAATAGAGCATTCCGGCATGCCCCATGGCTATGCCATCATCTATGGCTATGGTATTGAACTCAGCGGCGAACATGCCGAGGCTCTCAATCTCCTTTTTCACAGCCTGCCCGACATCATGCAGGTGCACATGGCCCGGAACGAACTGCGAGAATGAATTGACAACGGCTATCACCGGTTTCCCGAACTGTTCCTCCTTCATGCCGTTCGCACGCCAGAGGCTCCGTGCCCCGGCCATGGTCCTGCCGGTCATTGTTCTCAGGCTCCTGAGTTCTCTCTTCATCGCAGATATATTTAAAAAAAAAGCTTCCCGGTTTTCCGGGAAGCTTTCGTATACTATTATTCTAAACTATATATTACTCCCCGATTATGCGCTCGAAGCGATAATAAGAATGAGGGCAATAATAAATAGTGAAATGTGGTTCATAAACTCAAATTGAAGTGACAAAAGTAAAAATATTTCTTAAAAGCCAAACAAAAAGGATTAAATTATAACTTTTTATTCTCTGCTGATACATATTAATAATGGGTACGACAAAAAAGTTTCAATATTTTAAGATGCCCAGCTCTTTTCCTACCATGGTGAAGGCTGCAATGGCCTTATCGAGATGTTCCTGCTCATGTGCTGCCGAGAGCTGTACCCTGATGCGTGCCTTGCCTTTAGGTACGACGGGATAGTAGAAGCCGGTGACATAGATGCCTTCCCTGAGCAGTCTGGCCGCCATCTCCTGTGACATTTTGGCGTCATAGAGCATCACGGCGCAGATGGCTGACTGTGTGGGCTTGATGTCAAAGCCGGCCTTCAGCATCTTCTCCATGAAATACTTTGTGTTGAAGTGGAGCTTATCCTGCAGCTCATTGGTTTCGGTCATCATCTCAACCATCTTTATACCTGCAGCAGCAACCAGCGGCGGGATGGAGTTGCTGAAGAGATATGGCCGCGAGCGCTGGCGCAGCATCTCGATGATCTCCTTCTTCCCGGTGGTGAACCCGCCTATGGCTCCACCGAAGGCTTTGCCCAGCGTGCCGGTGATGATCTCTATTTTCCCCTTCAGATTATAAAGCTCTGTCACCCCGCGGCCTGTCTCCCCGACAACGCCGGCGGAGTGCGACTCATCGACCATGACCATGGCGTCGTATTTGTTTGCCAGCTCATAGATTCTGTCAAGCGGTGCCACGTTGCCGTCCATGGAGAAGACTCCGTCGGTGACTACCAGCCTGAAGCGCTGTTCCTGTGCCTGCTGCAGCTGGGTCTCCAGGTCTTCCATGTCTGCATTCTCATAGCGATAGCGCTGTGCCTTGCAGAGGCGTACACCGTCAATAATGGAAGCGTGGTTAAGGGCATCTGAGATGATGGCGTCTTCGCTTGTCAGCAGAGGTTCAAACACACCCCCGTTGGCATCAAAGCAGGCAGCGTAGAGGATGGTATCCTCGGTGCCGAAGAACTCAGCCAGTTTGTGCTCCAGTTCTTTGTGCAGATCGCCCGTGCCGCATATGAACCGCACTGACGACATGCCGTAGCCGTGAGTGTCAAGAGCATTCCTTGCAGCTTCGACCAGCTTTGCATTGGCTGACAGACCCAGGTAGTTGTTGGCGCAGAAGTTAAGCACCTTCTGCCCTGTGTCAAGAGTAATCTCCGCACCCTGCGGTGAGACAATGACACGTTCTTGCTTGTAGAGCCCTGCTTCCTTTATCTCATGGATCTGCGTCCTGAGATAATCCTGGTATTGATTGTACATCTGAGAGAAGAATCACTTAAACGGATGCAAAGATCGCGTTTTAGAGTGATTATTCAATGACGTTAATCATCTAAGGAAGATTAAAATGACACCCATTTTTTATCAGGCGTCAGTGTATCCGCATACACTGTTACAGGGCTGTTACAATCCGTACTTTTCGATTATCTGCTCTTTGGTAAGGCCCAGGACGCCCAGTTTTTTGCCCACTTTGATGAATTTCTCCAGGGCTGCCTCAAGGTGATATGTCTCATGGCCGGCGGAAATCTGCGTTCTTATTCTAGCCTGGCCGTTAGGTACAACCGGGAAGAAAAAGCCTATGGCATAGATACCCTCGTTAAAGAGCTCTTTTGAAAAATCCTGTGACAGCTTTGCATTGAAGAGCATGACAGGAACGATCGGGGTGTTGCCCTCCTTGAGGATAAACCCGGCATCTTTCAGTCCTTTCCTCCAGAATGCGGCATTCTTCTCCAGTTTGTCGCGTCTTTCAGTGCTTGCTGAAAGGATATCAAAGACCTTCAATACTCCTGACACAATTACGGGAGCGATGGTATTGGAGAATAAATAGGGGCGTGCCTTCTGCCTGCACATCTCCACTATCTCCTTTCTTCCCGAGACACATCCTCCGGATGCTCCTCCCAGGGCCTTGCCAAAAGTGGTGGTGATGATGTCGATCCTGCCCATGACATTGCAGAACTCATGTGTCCCGCGGCCCGTTTTGCCAATGAAACCTGAGGCATGGGAGTCGTCCACAAGTAACAGGGCATCGTATTTCTCGCAAAGCCGTACCATCTCGTCAAGCTTTGCCGTGTCCCCGTCCATTGAAAAGACCCCGTCAGTAATCACCAGCTTGAGCCTTTTGTTCGAGTGGAGCAGAAGTTTCTCTTCGAGGTGTTCCATTCTGGAGTGCTTGAAGGTGTCATGCTGGGCGCTGCATAGCCTCATGCCGTCAATGATTGAGGCATGCACCAGTCTGTCAGAGATCATGATGTCCTCACTGGTGAGTATCGCTTCAAAAACACCCGCGTTGGCATCCATGCAGGAGGGAAACAGTATTGTGTCTTCTGTGCCCAGGTACTCAGTCACCTTGTTTTCAAGCTCACGGTGGATATCCTGTGTGCCGCAGATAAAACGTACGGATGACATGCCGTAACCTCTTGTATCCAGGCCCTCATGTGCTGCCTTAATCACGTCAGGGTGGCTTGAGAGACCCAGGTAATTGTTTGAGCACATGTTGATGACCTTCTTCAGGTCTGAGCCTGAAGGAAACTCAACCTCAATATCGGCAGCCTGGGAGCTGTGGATGAAACGCTCCTCCTTGAAGATGCCGGCGCTTCTGATATCTGCCAGCTGGGACAGATAAAGGTCCCTGGTTTTTTCAGAGTAACTCATGATTCAGGAAGTTTATTTGTTAAGGTACTGGTTCACCAGTGCCACAATATTATTAACGCTGTCAAATGCCTCAGGTGTAGCCTTGCTGGGCGGGATCTTGATCTTGAATTTGTTCTCGAGGAAGACGAGCAGTGACACCATCGAGAACGAATCGACGTAACCGCTTGAAATCAGGGGTGTCTCATAAGTTATCGTAGTGTCATCATCATCGATATACTCTTTGATGACATAGTTCCGGATCAGCTCCTTCATCTCATTCAGGTTATTCTCTTCCATAATATTTTCATTTTAAGGGTTATAATTGCAAGATGCCACAAATCTTCTTCATCCTGACGATTAATCTTAACAGCTCCGGGAAGCCGGTTTCGTTTGAGGGTTATCTGCAAATTTCAGATATTCAGTCATTTTCAAGTGTTGATATATCTCCGATATCCTCTCCCCATTCCCTGGCATGAAGCACTCTTCTCATGATCTTGCCGCTGCGTGTCTTGGGCAGGGTATCCATGAACTCAATAGCCTGCGGCATTGCCAGCGGGGAGAGCTTTTTGCGGATAAAGTTCATGATCTCGAGTTCAAGATCAGGGCCTGGACTAAATCCGGGTTTGAGGGTTATGAAGGCTTTAACCACCTCCATATTGATCTCATCAGGCTTGGATGTGACCCCTGATTCACCGACGGCAGGATGTTCAAGCAGTGCCGATTCTACCTCGAACGGGCTCACCAGGTGCCCGCCGGTATTTATTACGTCGTCATCACGGCCGATGAACCAGTAGTAACCTTCACTGTCAATGCTTGACCTGTCGCCGGAGAGATACCATCCGTTCACGAATTTTTCCCTGTATTTTTCCTCATTCCTCCAGTATGTTCTCATCATGGCGGGCCATCCCGGTTTGAATGCAATAAGGCCGGCTCTTCCTGGCTCCTCGATGGGTGTGTATGTTACCGGATCAAGTACTGCTCCTGTTATGCCCGGGAAGGTCTTTCCCATGGAGCCGGGCTTTATCTTCATCCCCGGGAAGTTGGTTATCATTATCGATCCCGTCTCCGTCTGCCAGAATGTATCGTGGAACTGTTTCCCGAAGACCCTTCCTGACCATATCACCGCCTCCGAGTTGAGAGGTTCGCCGACGCTAGCCAGGTGACGCAGGGAGGAGAGATCAAACTCTTTCACCAGGTCGTCTCCGGCTTTCATCAGTGACCTGATGGCGGTGGGAGCAGAGTACCAAACCGTAATTTTATAGTTCTCAATAAACCGGTACCATGCCTGTGCAGAAAAACCGCTGTCCAGAACGCACTGTGTCACCCCAAGGCTCCATGGCCCGATGATTCCGTACGAGGTGCCTGTCACCCATCCCGGGTCAGCGGTGCACCAATAGATGTCATCATCACGCAGGTCAAGAACCCATTTTGTGGTGAGGTACTGTGACATAATTGAATAATGGACGTGCTTTACGCCTTTGGGCTGGCCTGTGGTCCCGGAAGTGTAATGAAGCAGGGAATGGGTTTCGGCCCGGGTTGGTGCTATCTCAAATTTCTCAACAGGCTCAGCATTTTCAAGGCTGAAGAGAATCTCACCGGGCTGGAGCTCGGAGGGCTTGACGTTGTCAACAATGATAACAAATTCCAGTCCGGGCAGGGATGAGCGGATCTTCCTCACCTTGGAGAGGTGCTTCTTCTGCGTTATGACTACTCTGGTCTCCGCATTGTCGAGCCTCACAAAGAGAGATTCATCCCCGAATGCCGAAAAGAGCGGCTGGGCGATAGCGCCGATCTTCAGTATCCCGAGGAATGAGAGGTACAATTCGGGAATGCGGTCCATAAAGAGGCATACCCTGTCTCCCTCGTTGATACCCTGGCT
>CAZFIF010000163.1:0-5452 GCA_964519065.1 uncultured Rikenella sp. | reverse complement strand
GTTATATCCTCCGTTGTCATCAGCGGCTCATACCAGCATTTGGGGTAGGCCGACCGGTCCGCACCCTCAGGCCATGGTCCTTTCGCCATCGCCTTCAATGCCAGGATACCCATATCCTTCTCCTTCGCCAGTGCCATTACCTGGGGTCCGAAGTTACCGGCATGCCAGGTAGCATAGTTAAACGGGAAGAGTATTGTGTCAAAGTCAAACCTCTCCATCAGCGCCATGGCAGCCTCCACGGAGTGCGCCGAGAAACCTATGAACCTGATCTTCCCCTCGTCTCTTGCCTCCAGGAAGGTTTCCATAGCCCCTCCGGGACCAAGCAGGGTGTCAACATCCTCCAGCTTTGTCACGGCATGATGCTGGTACAGGTCGAAGTGATCAGTGCGCATGTTCCTGAGCGACTGTTCCAGCTCCTTGCGGGCTTCCTCCTTTGTCCTCATGGTGGTCTTGCAGGCCAGGAAGACATCTTTGCGGTAGGGCTCAAGGGCGGGACCCAGTTTAACTTCGGCATCACCGTATGAAGGGGCAACATCGAAATAGTTAATCCCGGCATCTATAGCTTTCCTGACTCTCTCAGACGCTTCTGAAGGTGTTGCGTTCATGACCACGATCCCTCCGAACCCTATCACGGAGAGCATCTCTCCTGTCCTGCCGAGCGATCTTTTCTCAAGCTTACCCGGAACAACCTTCCTTGCCATTCCCGATAAATCCGCGGGGAACAGGGTGATGGCAGGCACTGCCGCTGCTGCCGCGGCAATAAACTTTCTTCTCTTCATGTCACCTGGTTATTAAAGGATTTTCAGCTCTGGTATAGAACTCATTGTGCAATTGTTCAATGTCATCATTGCCCTTGAGATATTTTATTAGCTCAGCAAGCTGCACGGCATTTTTCGTGACCAGCAGTTCACCAAGCCTCTTATCCGGCTGAGCCACATCCCCTGCATAGTGATTGGGAAAGCGTGCATACCATCCTATGCCGGAGTATCCGAAGGGCATTCTGTCAAGGCGGCCCTGGCTGGCGCCCGACTCCATGCCGATGGCAGCACGGTCAACCAGATCAGGACGAATGAAATACATCATTGAAGTCTCATTCTCACCGGCATGACCGTCAGTAGATGCTTTCTTCAGTGATTTTATCTCCTTATCCATCTCCGGATCAGCTCCTCCCTGGAACAGGACGACTATGTAATCCCTTCTGGCTGCCAGCTGCGACTGGCAGAAGTACTGCAGGAAATAGGTGCTGCCACCGTGCCCGTTGAAGAGTATGATCTTTTTCAGGCCGTTTCTCGAAAGCTCCGAGCAGGTCTCCTCGAGCATCTGCCACATCAGCTCATTGCTATAAGCAATGGTCCCCGGCTGATGTTTTGCCTCAAATATCTGCCCCACAAAGTAGGGAGGAAAGACAACTGCATACTCCCTTTCCGCAGCCATCACGGAAGCAGCCCTGGCCTCATAGAGGTCGGTCCCGAGGGGGAGCTGTGTGGCATGTTTCTCGATGATCCCCATCGGTATGATACATACACCGTGTGACTGTTTTACAGCCTCAACAAACCGGGGTGAGGTCAGCTCTTCCAGCTGGCATGGTAGTGTGGGTACATTATTCTGGGCTGACAGGGCTGCAGATGCCAGAATCAAGAACAATAGGCTGATTGATCTTATCATGATATCAAATTTAATTGCTTAATGCGGTTGATATAAATATAAAAAAAATACCGCACATATATGCGGTATTCCGTGTCGGTCTGCAGGGACTCGAACCCTGGACCCGCTGATTAAGAGTCAGCTGCTCTACCAGCTGAGCTACAGACCGGAAAAATGCAGTGCAAAATTACACTTTTTCAGGCACTACTGGTGCACCTGGCATATTATTGTCTGAGGACAATCAGTCCCTGACGGGGAATTGCCCTGTAGATGATCTTGGCCTCCGCCTTTGGTATCCATATTTTTATGTATGGCACATATGGAGGTTTATCCATTACCACGATTGCCTTCAGAGAACGCCCGGCATTGATGACCTTGTCCTTAAGGTCAAAGAAGAACCGCGCGAACCTGTCAGAGACCCTTTTGTTCTCCTGCTGCTCAAAATATATCCTGATATTGCGGTCGGTGTTCAGGGTGAAGAAGACAGCCTCAAAGTCCGTCGTATCAGGTTTGGCATCGATCTTAACCTCGGATGTATCCTTCGGTGCAATCTTCACGGTGACGGGATCTTTCCTGAAGGTGGCGTCCATGGAGGTAATGGTGAGTGTCGATGACAGCATGTCGCTGAGGGCCTCCTGGTTGACACGCCTGAAAAAAGGCGAGAGATCATACTCATCTATCCTGATGGTCCTTACCGGCAAGCCCTTTATGAGAAGCTGTATCACGCTGTCGCGCACATTAATGAGCATGCCTATTGAGTCTGATGCAGCCATCCTGACCTGGGCATCAAGAAAGGACTTCTCCCTGAGAAGCTCCAGGTACCCGGGGATGGTGCAGATATTAATTGTATCGTGCTGGCTCCGGTCAGAAGATTCCTGCCATGACTCGTCAAAGGTCCTGACTGCATGATTAACCGAGGAGACCGAACTGGCAACGTAGAAGATCAGAAAAATCAGAAATGCCGTCGCCGCAATGATGTAACTCCTATACTTATCCCAATTCATTTCCTGTGGCGTTTTCAATAGATGTAGACTTTTGAGCCGACATTGAGGGCTCTGAACACAGCCTCCAGGTCGTCATCATTGAGCCTGATGCAACCATGCGTCACGGGCATTCCCAGCTGCCTCTTGTAGAGGGTGCCGTGTATCAGGTAACCGTCGCCCAGGCTCATGGCATAGTCGCCTAGCACTCCGTACTCATACCTGGAAGGGTCACCAGGTCCCGGAATGGGGAGTCCCTCCTCCACAAACGCCCAGTCGGGCCTTCGCCATACAGGATGCGTTATCTTGCCCTGGATGGTAAGCCTTCCCCTTGGTGTCTTGAATATCCACTCCTTCTCTCCGTCTTCAGTCCTTAATAGAGTGTAACTACCTGATGAACAATAGCCTTCACGCACCAGCTGACGATTGCGGTAAAGGAAGAAACGGTTGTCGACAGTATTGATGACCAGATAGTTCTGCGTGGGAATGAATGATGCAAGCCGACGTTCCAACCTGGTGATCTCTGACTGTGTGACGGCGATCTTCCTCCTTATCGAACGGTCATTAAGAAGCGTGGAATCAACCCTGCAGTCGCTGCTGTCTCTGCCCCAGGAATTCTGGAGCACAGGAGCCAGATAGAGAAGCAGGGCAAAAGCAGCAAGGACCATCGCGACAACAGCAGTGACTCTCAGTGCTTTACCCGCACGCGGATGAGACTGAATATGCCGGCGGACATTGTCAAAGTATCTTCTTACCGTTGAGACTCTGTCTGTGTTTTCCTGTTCCGTATTTTCCTCAGGGTCGATTGTCATCTCGTTGCATAAAATTCTACCAGTGTCAGTGAGGAGCCGATAATGGTCACCGGCGTTCCGTTGGAGGCATATTTGAACAGCAGATCCATGTCAGGGTTCCTGAGTGCTACGCATCCCTCCGTCCAGTGAGCTCCCTTGCCTCCCTCACCGTGTATCTCTATCATATCACCGATCCGGGCATGAGGAGGGAGCTGTCCGGTCCTGATCCTCTCATTGAACTCCTGGATATCAAGTTTGTTCGGGTAGTTGATCAACAGCGCCTTGTGATACTTTGTGGATCGGCCGGAGAGCTTTTTGGTGACCAGGTACTTCCCTTCCGGAGTGGTCAGGTCTCCGCTGCTCATCTTGTCCCCCATCCAGTTCCTTCCAAACTCTGCCTCAAAGGTATATTTCTTTTTTCCTCCATAATAAAGATGACAGGCAGGAGGTATCTTCTCTACAATTATTGCATATGATTTTTTCCTGCGACTTTCCTCCACGGTTGATGCGGCCCACTCCTGCCAGTCTTTATATCCTGCATAGTACGCTTCCAGCTTATCGCGGGCAAGATTATAGGTGCCCGTAATATACTCCTTAGCCTCAGTGATACGGATGTGGCCGTTGACATATCGCTCATTCTGAAGGTCTATCTCCGCCTCCCTGAGCAGCAGCTTGCCCCTTGCATGTTTCTTTTTCACTTCATCGGGAAGGGGGACTGACATAAAGAACTTCTCAAACGAGGCCATCTCCTTCTTCATGCGACTGATCTCAATGCCGAGGGAAGCCTTCAGGTCTCCTGACCTGGCAATGGTTGAACGCAGCGCCTCCCCTGCCTTCTTCTCAGCCGTGGCTGAATATGCAATAACCAGGTCATAATCGCGCAGGAGGATAAATCTTTCGTTCTCCCTTCGCCACACAGCCATGGCGGAGTCATAGCTATTGCGGGCTTCCCTGAAACTACGCGGTGAGTAGACCTCAGCCTCGCGATCCCTTGCTGCTGCGATGGCAGCACGTGCACGTTCTACCTCCAGCTGCGGCGGCTCGGGCACCATAGCCCGGAAAAGCAGCACCGCCAGGAAAATGGCTGCAGCTACAGCTGCCAGGTAGAAGAATATGCCGAGAAGGGATCTTTTCTTCATGAAGGCAAGTTAAAAAAATCCCCGGGACCAGGCCCGGGGATCTCTGTGTTATCCTGGAGGTCTTGTTACAGTTTGATACCTGCCTTGGTGATAGCTTCCTTCAGTTCTTCAATAAGGCCGCCCAGGCCTTCTTTGGCAGCCTTAAGCTTGTCAACCACTGCCATGTAGTTGACACCTTCTTCTGCACACTGTGCCTGTGTCTCGGCAAGTGAAGCTTCGATAACTGCGAGTTCATCCTTGATCTCGGCAAGGGCAGCAGCACCACCTTTTCCTTTCGGAGCCTTAAGAATCAGCGCCTTTGCCTCATCTACAAGGGCAGTGACACCGGTCATCATAGTTTCAGCCTCAGCCTTAACTTCAGCCTTCTTTGCTTCAACACCACCGGCGAGCTCTGCAGCCTTGACGGCAATAGCATCAGCATTGGCCTTGATAGCTTTGAAATCCTTTGCCGACTTTGACTTCTCAGTCTCGATGTTCTGAAGCATGACTGTAAGCGAGTCATTCAGTGCAGCAAATTCAACGGGGAAATAGACATCTGTCTGAACCGTTTTAGCCTGTTCGAGGGCTGCTGATGCAGCATCGAGGGCTTCCTGGGGAACTTTGGCGCAGCTGGTAATGATAACTGCAGCAAATACTGTAGCAATAACTAAAAAGAATCTGTTTTTCATTTCTGTTAAAATTTGGTTCTGTTATGTGTAAAAAAAATCTTTTCGCAGGTCGTAAAAACGCGGCAAAGTTAAGATTTTTTCTGTTATAAAAATTTTTATTGCGGAATTTTTTTAGGGAATCTGTGATTCTACTTTATAATATCATCGATCTATACGTGGAGGGGATTACCTTCGGTGATCCCCGGGAGGAGAACCTGCTCCGGCACTGCAGGCATGCGCCAGAGGGCGGA
>CAZFIF010000162.1:0-5485 GCA_964519065.1 uncultured Rikenella sp. | reverse complement strand
CTCGCATTCGGGCTCTTTGCCGGCTTTACCACCTGGATGCTTACCACAGCCAAGAAAGATGAATACGCACGCGTCTCATCGCTCATACTTGTTTTTGTGGTGGTGATCTTCTTCTGGATGTCATTCCACCAGAACGGATTGACCCTGACACTCTTCGCCAGGGACTACACGGTGAAGCAGGTGGGACCGTTCACCAACCTATTCTTTACATTGCCTTCGATGCTCGCAGTCATTGGTTCCATAGCAGGCCTGGTGATGCTGGTAAGAAAAAATATGCTGCCGGTCGCCAGATTCATCGGTGGAGCCCTCTTTGTAACGGCATTCATCCTGGCCTACAGCTTCGTGAAAAGGGCCGATGCGTTGAACTCCATCGAACCCGAAGTGTTCCAGTCGTTCAACCCGCTGTTCATTGTGGCCCTTACCTTCCCTGTCATGGGCGTGTTTGCATGGCTGAACAAGAAAAACATCGAGCCTTCCACGCCGAAAAAGATCGGTATCGGAATGATCATAGCAGCTGTAGGATTCATCCTGGTGCTGGTTTCATCCCTTAATCTTCCCTCTCCCACTTCACTCGAAGGATCACCTGTGGCAGAGGCACTCAGGGTAAGTCCTTACTGGCTGATAAGCAGCTATCTCATCCTTACTGTGGCAGAGCTGTTCCTAAGCCCTATGGGTCTCTCCTTCGTCTCCAAGGTGGCACCGTCGCGCTTCCAGGGAATGATGCAGGCAGGATGGCTCCTGGCAACGGCAGTGGGTAACAAGCTGCTGTTTGTAGGCTCCAAACTGTGGGACAGCGTCGAACTGTGGCAGCTCTGGACAGTTTTCATTGTCTGCTGTCTCCTCTCAGCCGCCTTTATTTTCTCAATTATGAAGAGACTTGAAAGGGCTACAAAATAGATCTGAACTTTATAATAAGGAGGGGAGTCTATACGAAGCTCCCCTCTTTTTTTGACCAAATTTGAACCATTCTAATCAAAAAAAAGAATTATCAATATATTTGCCGCAACAATAAGCAGCCTGATGAGCAATAAAAATCTTTATGACAGGGTTTTCGCCGTTTTCGGAACCGTGATGGTATTCTTTTACCTGGGCCTCGGAGCATTCATAATCTTCTCTCCCATGCTCGACAGTTACATGGATAAGGCTCTGCGTATAGTCTTCGGTATTCCTCTGATAATATACGGCATATACCGGATCTTCGTTGCCTGGGAGAAGATAAGGGAGGCTTTCTTTGGCGATGACAGTGAATAAAAAAAAGTATGAAATCGAGGGATAGTTCGTTCAGTGACGGTCATAAAGGGATAGATTCATTCCCCTTCAGACCCGGAAAAAAGTGTTGTGGCAGGAAATTTGAAAGTCTATAATTAAAGTTTATAAAGAGATAATTATTAATATTGTGGGCTATAATAAGTTGATCGCGGAGAAAAGAATGAACAGGGCTCGTCCAGGAAGGCATTCATTAGTATGGCTTATAGTGCCGGCAATGATTGCGCTTACGATTGCTTCCTGCAAACCAAGGGGTACCTCCACACTGAAGGAGACTCCCACATCGGGAGATATTGTCATAGGAGCTGACGAATCATTCAGGCTTATTGTGGATGCCGAGGTCGACACTTTCACCGCTCTCTACCCCTATGCACAGATAAGGCCTATATATAAGGCTGAAAATGAACTTGTGGCTGACTTCCTGAATGACTCGGTAAGAACGATAGTCTCTTCCTGGACACCCAGTGACGAGCAGAGGGAGCTGCTGCTCAATGTTCAGACCGTAGTACGCACCACAGTGGTGGCATATGATGCACTGGCATTGGTATTGAACCGGAAAAATGCTGACTCCCTGCTGACCTATGACAACGTCAGGGATATTTTCAACGGTAAGATTACGGACTGGAACCAGATAAACCCGAAATCCCGGCTGGGTCAGATCTATATCGTATTTGACAATATTCACTCCGGAAACATCAGGTATTTCAGGGAGAGATTTGACCTGCCTGCTAAGCTGGCACCTAATTTCTACGCCGTCAAAAGCAATCCTGAAGTCATTGACTATGTCGCCAGCAGCCCGGGAGCACTGGGTATTGTCAGTGTCAACTGGATCAGCGACACGGAAGATCCGGGCAGCATGGACCTTCAGAGCAGGATCAAGGTGGCAGCAATCTCACAGCCGTATCTTGACCCGAACACCTTCTATATGCCGGTACAGGGGTCTATATATGATAAAACTTATCCCTTTGTCAGAGAAGTAGTTATGAATACCAGGGAGTCATTTTCAGGACTTGGCTCGGGATTTGTAAGCTTTGTAGCAGGAGAAAAGGGACAAAGAATAATCTTAAAATCGGGTCTTGTACCTGCAACGATGCCGATCAGAATTATACAGGTAAAGAATGAGTAACCAAACATAGAAAAGATGAATAAGAGAAGTTTAAAACTGGCATTACTGACTGTACCGTTTTTCTGCATTGTTTTTGGCAGCGGAGTGAACGCACAATCGCTTAATGAGGCCAGGACATTCACGAAGAACGAACTGTACGATAAGGCGGAGGAGGTTTTTCAGCAGTTGCTAAAGAGTGAGCCGTCAAACAGCAAGGTCTACTTTCATTACGGCGAGAACACGCTGCTGGACTTTTTTTCTGACACTATCTCCAATTCCATTACTGTAGCCACCAAGGAGGCCGCAGACATCTTTAATAAAGGTGTGGAAGCCAATCCGGCCGATCCGCTTAATTATATAGGTCTGGCAAAAGTGGCATTCTACCGGGGAGACAATGAAGAGGCGGAAGAGTTGAGGCTCAAGGCCAAAAGTCTTCTTCCTCCCTACAAGAAGATAAAGAAGATTGCCAACCCCAAAGAGTATGCCTACACTCTCAGCAAGATAGCTGAATCATATATCCGCTTTGAGCAGGTTGACACAAGCAAGGCCCTGCCCTTCATCAGGGAGGCCCTGACTATTGATCCCCGCAACAGCGAGGTTTACATTATTGCCGGGGACATCTACATCCTGGTAAATGACGGGTCAAAGGCAATCAAGAATTACAACCTGGCTCAGGACTGGGATCTGCAGTCGCCGACAGCCAACATGAAGATAGGCAGCATCTATGTCAAGGGCCGCAATCTTATGGCTGCCATACCCTATTATGAGCAGGCCATCGCCCTGGATGAGAATTATGCTCCTGCTTACAGGGAGCTTGGACAGCTCTACTCAATGGCCGGGCGCTTCAACGAATCCAAGCAGTACTTTGAGAAATACCTGGAGCTGACACAGGGCAATATACCTGCAAAGATCAGGTATGTCAACGCCCTGTTCTATGCCAAGGAATATAAGGAGGTAATAAAGAATGTTGAAGAGATCTTCGCCATTGACAACTCAAGGACCTATATGAACCGTATTGCGGGGTATTCTGCCTATGAGGAGGGCGACTATGAACTCGCTCTACAATACATGGACAAGCTCTTTGCCAACCTCGATGAGGAGCGCCTGATCAAGAAAGACTATATCTATTATGCCAGGATCATTGCCAGGAAAAACCAGGATTACAGCAAGCTGGTCATAGAGGCAGACAACGAGGCCGATGAGCTGAGCAAGCTGAAGGCCAGGTATGCAACCCTCAAGGGTGCAGCAAAGGAGAAGACCAAAGCAGATATGGATGCGCTGGCTGCCAAGGTTGAAGAACACAAGGCTGCAATAGCAAAGGCTGAGAAGGAACTCAACAGCGCTCTCGATGCATATGAGAAGGCTATCTACTTCACTGATGAAGAGGACCTCAGCATGATATACGAGAAAGGTACCGTACAGTATGCTGCCCGCAGGTATGCAGATGCTGCAACCACCTGGTCACGACTGCTGGAGAAGGGCCGTGACAGTGAGAGTGATTATATCCAGGTCGGCCGTGCATTCTACCAGGCAAAAGCCTTCAACAAGGCTGACGAGACATTCAACAGGATGGTCGCCAGGTACCCTGACAACCTGCAGGGTTACCTCTGGCTTGCCAACACCGCCTCGGCCAAGGATCCCGATTCGGAGCTGGGACTTGCAAAACCGAGATTCGAAGCCCTGCTGAATAAGGCTGCTGTTGACTCCGTCAAGAACGCAAAGGAGATATACGATGCCCTCAGGTACCTGGGGTATGAAGCCCTGATGAACAAAAGGTTCGATGAGGCAAAGGCTTACTACAACAGGATGGAGAACCTGTCACCTGCCTACAAGGTAAGGGCTCTCAGCTCTCTCAGCACCATGTATATGTCAATGGGCGAGTATGGCAAGGCCACGGAGGAGAACAACAGGATACTGGCCATCGATCCCGGCAATGAAGCTGCCAGGTCAGCCATACAGTATATCGCCCAGTTGCAGAGGAGTGCCATACCCAAGGCTCACCCCAACGAGATTACCGGCGTTATTTCCGATTCTTCGGGCGAACCTATCCCCGGTGCATCGGTCAGGGTCAAGGATACGGCAGCAGAAGCATGGACCAATGCCAGGGGTGAGTATAAGTTCGTCATGCCCGAGGCATCGGAGATACTTGTCATCAGCGCCAAAGGATATAAAACAATAGAGGTTACCGTTACTAAAAGAAGAATCTACAACGCTACCCTGGAAAAGTAGAAAATGATATCTTTGCGGTCTCGGAAATTGCATCTAATTAACTGTGACTATTGTAAAAGATTAAGAGAATAATTATTTTTGCCAACTGTTTACTTAACCAACTAAAGAATACTAAAATGAGTAAAAAATCCAAGTCGTCCAGCGGTGTATGGCAATCGCTTTTTGCACCTCTTGCAATTATTCTGGCATTTATTGCTGCTTATCTAATTTTCACCAAAGTCCTGGGTAACCCGGTCAACTTTGAGGGGGGCAACCCCAAGGGCCATCCATTGCAGGGCAACCTACTCGGCCTCATGTACAAGGGAGGCGTTATCGTTCCTGTCCTTATCACCATTGTTATCACGCTCCTTATCTACACGGTCGAAAGGTGGATCAGTCTCACCAGGATCAAGGGCAGAGGCAGGCTCAATGCATTTGTTGCCAACGTCAAGGAGATGCTTGCAGAAGATAGGATTGAGGACGCTATTGTAGCCTGCGACAAGCAGAAGGGATCTCTTGCCAATGTTATGAGGGCAGGTCTGTCACGCTTCCGTGCTCTTGAAAATGACAAGGAGCTGGAGAAAGACCAGAAGATCACCTCAATGAAACAGGCTCTTGAAGAGGCTACTGCTCTCGAGCTTCCGACCCTCTCAAGAAACATGGTCATGCTTTCAACCATTGCTTCGATCTCAGTGCTTATCGGTCTTATCGGTACAGTTATCGGGATGATCCGTGCATTCGCCGCCCTGGCTCAGTCAGGTGCACCCGATGCCCTCGCCCTTTCAACCGGTATTTCTGAAGCCCTTGTTAATACTGCATTCGGTATCACAGGTTCAACCCTGGCTATTATTTTCTTTAACATGTTCTCATCCAGGATCGACGGTTACGTCTCCAAAATCGATGAGG
>CAZFIF010000161.1:0-5502 GCA_964519065.1 uncultured Rikenella sp. | reverse complement strand
CGCAGCTCAGTTTCGGCAGGTTTTCACCGGGGCCCCAGGGCGGTAAGCTGATACTAACACCCGGGAGCTCTATCTCGGTTATGGGAAGCGTATGGCCCGGCAGCGGAACGCACAGCGCTGCGAGCTTCTACGTCACCGGAGATCCGGGGGTGGCTTTTACAGTAAGCCTGCCCTCGGATCCGGTTACCATAACGCACATGGGATCGGCCAGAACCATGACAGTGGAAGAGTGGCGCTCAGTGCCGGAGGCAGAGCCGGGTGCCGGAGTGCTCGAAAACGGATCTCAGGTGGTATATGTGGGGGCTACACTCAATGTGGGAACCCTGAATGATAATCCCGTCGGTGTCTATACCGGCACCTATAACATAACATTCGAGTTCAACTGATCGCGGAAAGAAACTATAAAACCTGAAATAATGACAAAGCTATCTATGCGGCTTTTTACGGCAGGCCTGATCCTACTTCAGGTCTTTTTTCCATTTATTGCAAGGGGTCAGGGCGATCTTCTCGTCACTCCCAGACGAGTGGTTCTCGATGCCCGCCAGAGGTCTGTTGACCTGAGCCTGGCCAACATAGGAAAAGACACGGCCACCTACAACATCTCGTTCGTACAGATCAGGATGACCGAAGAGGGAGCCTTTGAAACCATCACCGAACCTGACGAAGGTCAGCAGTTCGCAAGTCCCTGGCTGCGGTTTTTTCCGCGGTCAGTGACGCTCAGTCCTGATGAGGTGCAGACGGTGAAGATCCAGACGGTACGTACCAGGGAGCTGCTGCCTGGTGAATACAGGTCGCATATCTATTTCAGGGCTGTGCCAAAGGAGAAGCCTCTCGGTGAAGAACCGCAGGTACAGCAGGATCCTTCCACCATTTCCATCAAGCTGGTGCCTGTCTTCGGCATAACCATCCCGGTCATAATAAGGGTGGGAGAACCATCGGTAAACGTCTATCTCTCAGATCTGGCCCTGAATTTTGTCAATGACACTGTTCCCAGGGTTGCCTTTAAATTCAACCGTGAAGGAGATTATTCTGTTTACGGTGATATCTCAGTTGACCATATATCACCCGGTGGAGTGACAACCCGTGTAGGCATTGCCAACGGTCTGGCGGTCTATACGCCGAACAGCGTCAGAAAATTTGAATTTAACCTTCAAAATGCCCCTGGCGTTGATTTCAGCACAGGCATACTGCGGGTTACCTTCTCTGCATCCTCCGATGTAAAACCTGAAAAATACGCTGAGGCAGAGCTGATACTCAACCGTTAATGAATAATGCCATAGCCCATATCAGCAGAATCCCGAGGTATCTGGCATTTTTTCTGGTGCTCTCGGGATTTTGTCTGCATGGGTATGGACAGACGGCCGGGGATTACCGGACAAGAAGCAACAGCAACTGGAGCAATACCGGAACATGGCAGAGATATGACGGCAGCAGCTGGGTAAATGCCGGAGATTATCCCGGGCAGAACACTGGCACGGGCATCGTAACTGTCAGGCACAATGTAAACCTTAATGTCAATCCGGCAAACCCCATAGGTTCACTTTTTCTCGAGGCTAATCTGTCATCAAACCGGAATAATGCAGTCATCGACATAGCCGACGACCTGGTATTTTCATCCGGGACTTTTAACTGTACCAGCAACGGATCACGCGAGCTTACTATTAATGTGGCTGGTAATTTAATAATGTCAGGAGGATCCTTAACAGAAAACGGCAATTATGGCGAAGTAATTTTTAACGGCACCGGAATACAGACCTTCACCAAAACCGGCGGCACCATATCGAATGACATCCGGTTCACTGTCAACAGCGGCTCCGTGCTGGATATGGGCACAAGCGTGCTCGACGGCAGCTCCGGGAGCTTCACCCTCAGCTCTGGGGCCGGGCTGATCACGGCACATTCTGAGGGCATCTCGTCGTCAGGTGCCACCGGGAGCATACAGGTATCCGGCACCATAAGCTACAGTTCCGGTGCCGGCTTTACCTACAACGGAACTATTGCACAGATTACGGGCAGCGGACTCCCTGCCACCGTAGATGCGCTGACAGTTGACAATGCCGCAGGGGTGACGCTGACATCTTCCGTTTCAGTATCGGGCACACTGACTCTTGATGATGGTGTTCTTGAGGCCGGCAGCAACACGATAAGTGTCACCAATACATCGTCTTCAGCGGTTACCGGATCCTCCTCTTCATTCGTGAACGTAACATCCGGCAGCCTTCAGAGAACCATTCCTGCAAACTTGTCAGGAGCCGGGAACAACTACCTGTTTCCGATAGGAGAGGGTGGTTATTACAAGGCCATAAACCTCATAGACGTAAATACCGGTGCCACCGGTCCCGTTCTCTCTGCCGCCGTCAGCCCGACAGGAGCCCTTACTGCCGACAATGTGACTGTCAGTATAATACAACCCCGGTACTGGTCGTTGCTTAATATCAACGGCGGAGACTTTACCGGTGCTTCAGTTGAACTGTATGAAAGCGGACTGAACATTTCAAAAACCGTCTGTACGGCACCTGCTCCTTCGGGAGATTATTCTGCCGTCGGCGGTATACCGGGTGCCAGCTCAATAATATCACCTCCGCTGCTCAACCCGGGTCCCTATTATGCAATCGGGGTTCTTGAGTACGATATTTTTTATTCGTATAAGAGCGGTGACTGGCACGATGCGGATACCTGGACCTCAGATCCCAGCGGTACACTGCAGATAGGCAACCAGATACCGGGCGACGGTGCGATGGCCATTATACTTACCGACAGGACAGTCACTCTTTCACAGGATGTCACCGAGGCCGGTCTTGCAGTAACACTGTCTGCCGGGGCATTTCTGGATCAGTCGGTCTATCAGTTTACCGGCGGTCTATCCTCCCTTGCGGGACAGGGTACTCTAAAACTGGCATCTGCTGATTTCCCGTCTGTTTCCTCGAATACCCTGGTAAGTACCGGGGGAGGTACTGTTGAATATTACAATTCATCAGATTTTACCCTGCTGATAACGCAGTCTACGTATAACAATCTGGTAATTAATACATCAGGGGCTGTTGCCACGCAGATGAATGACCTTACCCTCAACGGTAACCTCCATGTCAGGAGTGGTACATTCAGAATCAATGACAACACAGGAACTGCCAGGCGTTCTCTTACTGTAAGCGGTAATGTGACTGTTGAGGGTGGCGGATCGATAACGGTAGGCAACGGGGTAACCAACGGTGTTATTGGCGGCACCGGGGGCACCGCTCCCTTCCTGAATTACTATCTTAACTTCCACACTGTTATCATCCGTGGAGACTTTACCAATAACGGCACTGTCCGGTTCACAAACCTTGACCATCCGGTTTACGATGCTTTTCCTCCCACAGCTGCAGGTGCGACATCGGGAGCAGCTTCGGTATATTTTGAGGGAGCAGCAGACAATACCCTGACCTGCAACGGAGTAACCGATTTCTATAATCTTGTAATTAATAAGGGAACGGACCAGACCTACAGCCTGACGGTCACTTCCTCGTCATATGACAATTTCCGGCTTTTCGGCGCCAACACCCTGGCTGCCGAGGCGGTGACGGCCAACCCCTCGATGCGCAAGGCACTATGGATATATTCCGGCACTCTTATCCTTACTGGCAATGTTGTCATACCCTCTCTTTCTGAAGGCTCTTCAGGTGATTCATACTATTATATCCCTGCCAGCGGAGCTCTCGTGGCTGACGGTGTGGATGTGGTCATACTCTCTACTGCCGACGATTACAGAGAGGTAAACGTGGCTTACGGAGTGTCGGCTTCAGGCAATGCAGCCATGGGGGTGAACACTACAGGTACCGGCAGCGCCCTCTATGTTTTTGGCAGGCTTCAGGTAAACAACGGTTTTCTTTCCACGAAGGAATCCGGCGGTATCATCACCTCCTCAACAGCCTCCGGACAGGTAGTCATCAACGACGGTGTTGTTGACGCAAAGCAGTTTCTCTCGTCAACTGGCTCGGCCTCGTACAGCCAGTCGGGCGGACTGTTCATCCTCAGGGGCCGTTTTCAGAGAACCCCGGTTGCATATACCACTGTCTCCAACCTCTCGGATATATCCGCGGCTACGCTCAACACATCGAGAGCCGCTTCCGGTATCAACGGCAGCTTCGGCTCCTTCAATCTTGAAAATGACGCCAACATATATGCAGTCTCCGGCGGCACGATACGCATATATGATGTCACAACCACCGGCGTTGCAGAAGCCTTTGACGTAAAGTCGTCTGCGGCAAACATTAATGTCACGGGCGGCGCCCTGGAGATGATACCCACCACCGGTACCGGGACAGATGCAACGGACTATTCGATCCATTCAGTGGCAACGCTGTTCAACCTGACGGTCAGCAGGGCCAGCGGCACATCGGTGGTCAGGATGAGTACCCCGGTGACCGTTCTCAATGACCTGAACCTTACATCGGGAGCACTGAATGCCAACAGCAACGACCTGACAATAGGCGGCGACTTTACCCTTGAGGCAGGGACAACATATGCCACCGGAAACAACACAACCATTTTGAACGGTTCTGCAGCACAACTTTTTACTTTAAACCATGCCTCACCGCTGGTACTGAGCAGTCTGACAGTTGATAAGCCGGCCGGTGCTGAACTTACATTGGCCGGGTCACAGACTATTATCACGATAAATTCGGATTACAGGCTGGTTACAGGCACATTCAACGACGGCGGAAAGACAGTCAGTGTTGCCGGTTCACTGTTCAATTCCGGAATTGCTGCCGGAACCGGCAAAATTACCCTGAACGGATCTTCGGCACAAACGATTGACGGCGGCGGCCTGTTTGGCAATATTGAACTGGCAAATACAGCAGCCTCACCGGTGACACTTCTTGCCGGCATGACCGTCAGCGGAGAACTGACCTTCTCCGCTGATAACCTGCTTGATATAGGCACTTTCAACCTGCATCTCGAATCTACGGCCACCATCATCAATAGCGGATCGGCAAGATTTGTGCAGTCGGCTGGAAATGCCGGTGACGGAGGTGTATCGAGGAGCTGGGGCACTACAGACAGCTTTGTTTTTCCAGTAGGCGTGGCTGGCAGATATACTCCTGCGACTATCGGTTTCACATCTGCACCTTCAACATACGGTTCCGTCACCGTTATTCCCGTTGATTACGAGCATCCGGTGACGACGGTCAACGGTCAGAGCCTCTCATATTTCTGGCGTGTTAAATCAGACGGTTTTGCTGACATACCGCTCTATTCCGTCACCCACTCTTTTATCTACAGCAACACCGATGTTGCAGGCAGCGAGGCAGCTTATGTCCCGGCACTGTATGACGGTGTTGCTTATTCGTGGTATACAGGCACAACCTCAGACGTTAACACAACCACCAATACCATATCAGACTGGACGGCACCCACCAACAGCACCAACTTCCTGGATGCCGATTATACGGCAGGCAGTGTTGCATGCTTCGGTACGCCCAGGATATACTACAGCCGGCAGTCCGGCCTCTGGAGCTCTCT
>CAZFIF010000160.1:0-5580 GCA_964519065.1 uncultured Rikenella sp. | reverse complement strand
ACAAAGTATAAGTTCAATCATGAGACCCTCAGCTTTGACAGGATAAGGCTGGGACTAAAAGAGACCTTCCTAAGGCTCTTCGGCTATTTTATAGCATCACTGTTCCTGGCTGGCATCTACGGTTTTATCTTTGCCTTTGTCTTTGACTCCCCCCAGGAGAAGGCCCTGAAGAGGGAGATTGAACAGCTGACTCTCCAGTATGAGTTGATGAACAGGGAGATGGAGAATGTTGAGAAGGTACTCAGTCACCTGGAGGAGACGGATGACAACCTCTACAGGACTATCTTTGAGGCAGAGCCTGTGCCAACATCCTTCAGGAAGGGTGGCATAGGAGGCTCCAATCGTTATGTTGAGCTGGAGGGATTCTCAAACTCCGAACTTATCATTGAGACAGCCAAGCGACTTGACAATATCAGGAAGAAGATCTATATCCAGTCACAGTCGTTTGATGAGCTGATTGCCTATGCCAGGGAGAAAGAGGAGATGCTCAGCAGCATACCGGCAATCCAGCCTCTCTCCAACAGCGACCTTAAGCGTACCGCCTCAGGCTTCGGACCCAGGATTCACCCCATCTACAAGATCGTGAAGTTCCATTCGGGCATGGACTTCACGGCACCTACAGGCACAGAGGTCTATGCCACCGGCAACGGCACTGTCGATGCCGTAAAATCTACCCGGCGCGGCTACGGCAATCACATTGTCATAAATCACGGATTTGGGTACCAGACTGTCTATGCCCATCTCAACAACTTCAATGTCAGGGCAGGGCAGAAGGTAAGACGCGGTGACGTCATCGGCTTTGTCGGTAACACAGGCCTCTCCGTAGCTCCACACCTGCACTATGAGGTCAAGCTTAACGGCCGCCACGTTGATCCGGCTCTCTATTACTTCAATGATCTTACCCCTGATGAATATGACCGGATGCTTGAGATCTCAAGCAAGAGCGGACAGACCTTCGACTGATTTATCATTCATGTGATGCCTTACAGGGAAAAGAAAACAGAAAAGCTTTTTTACCAGATAGGAGAGGTCTCCGAGATGTTTTCCGAACCAGTCTCCACGATCCGGTTCTGGGAGAAGGAGTTTGAGATCCTCCGTCCCAAGAAGAACAACAAGGGCAACAGGCTCTTCATGCAGGAAGACATTAAAAACCTGCGTTTGATACATCACCTGCTCAGGGACAAGGGTATGACCATCGAGGGGGCAAGGCGCTACCTGAAGCATAACCGGGAGGAGACCGATTACCGCCTTGATATAGCCGACAGCCTGAGAAATATAAGGGAGATGCTCGTCAGCATCAGGGATGAAATAAAGTGAGCTCATGGCGGTCACCCTCGGAGAATTTGTGCAATGGTTTGAGGAGCTGATCCCTCCTGCCTTTCAGGAAAGCTATGATAACAGCGGGCTGCAGGTGGGGGATCTGTCTGCAGATATCTCTTCCGTTCTGCTCACCGTTGACGTCACCCCCGCAGTGATGGAAGAGGCGGCAGCGGCAGGATGTAACCTGGTAGTCTCGCACCATCCTCTTATCTTTAAACCACTCAGACACCTCGTTTACGGCAATGATGCGCAGCAGTCCGTTGCTGCTGCCATACGGAAGGATATCGCGGTTTACTCTGCCCATACCAGCCTTGACAACAGTGCCGGAGGGGTAAGTCACATCCTGGCGGAGAAGATCGGGCTGCAAGATATAAGGGTGCTGGCTCCCCTGGAGGGGAGGCTCTCCAAAATCGTAACCTTCGTTCCTCACGAGCATGCCGGGGCGGTGAGGGATGCTCTCTTTGCCGCGGGTGCCGGTGTGACGGGCAACTACGATCGTTGCAGCTTCAACGTTACGGGGGAGGGCACCTTCCGTGCCGGCCAGGGGACAGAGCCCTTTGCGGGGGAGGTGGGCAGAGATCATACGGAGCCTGAGGTGAGGATAGAGGTGGTGGTGCCATCATACCTTATTCGCGAATGCGTCAGGGCACTCCTTGATGCCCATCCTTACGAAGAGGTGGCATATGACATCATAGCCCTGCAGAACGGGTTCAACGGCGCCGGCGCCATAGGCCGACTGCCGGTACCGCTGCCGGGAGAGGAATTGCTTGAACGGCTTAAGCAGCTGACAGGCATACCGGCAATAAGGTACAGCGGTGACCTGCAGCGGTCACTGTCAACCGTGGCCCTCTGCGGAGGGTCAGGGTCAGAATATATCGGTGCCGCTGCCCGCGCCGGCGCCGACGCTTTTCTCACGGCAGACATTAAGTACCATGCCTTCGCCGAAGCACCGCACTCCATGCTCGTAGCCGACATCGGACACTATGAGAGTGAAAAATTTTCTCTTGAGCTGCTTCACAACCTGATTCAAAAAAAATTTCCTAACTTTGCACTCCGCTTTTCAGAGACAAAAACGAATCCGATAAATTTCTACCAGTAATATGAGACCCGCCTCTATTTCAAACTCCAGAACAGAATAACATTGTCAGCATGCGGGGCCTGTCATACCTTTATAAAAACATAATATCAGACTATGATAAAACAAAACAAAACAGCTGAGTCCGAACTGACAATTGAGGAAAAACTGAGAGCCCTGTATTCACTGCAGCTTGTTGATTCAGAGATAGATAAGATACGGACCCTGCGTGGCGAGCTGCCATTGGAGGTGCAGGACCTTGAAGATGAGGTGGAAGGTCTTGAGACCAGGATCGGCAATCTCAGGAACGAGGTAGCCGAGCTTGAGAAGGCTTCGGTGGGAAAAAATACGGAGATCACCAATTCACAGGCTCTGATAAAGAAATACGAGGAGCAGCAGAATAATGTCCGCAACAACCGCGAATATGACTCCCTCTCCAAGGAGATAGAGTTTCAGACGCTGGAGATAGAGCTTTGCAACAAGAAGATACGTGAGTTTGCCGCTCAGATTGAAGATAAGAAGGTAGTAATGGAAGAGGCTCAGACAGCGCTTGACGAGAGAAAGCGTGATCTGGAAGGCAAGAAGTCGGAGCTTGATGATATTACCCGTGACACGCAGAAGGAGGAGGAGCAGCTGGAGGATAAATCCGGGGAGCTTCAGACAAGGATAGAGGAGAGGCTACTGACGGCCTACAAGCGAATTCGCACCAATGCCCGCAACGGGTTAGCCGTAGTATCAGTACAGAGAGATGCCTGTGGCGGCTGTTTCAACCAGATACCGCCGCAGCGTCAGCTCGACATCAAATCGAGGAAGAAGATCATCGTCTGCGAGTACTGCGGACGCATTCTTGTTGACGACGAGATAGTAAGCGAGCAGCAATAGATCACATACCGTTTGTTGACTATGGGCAGAGACGTTGTTGCAGGCGTCTCTGTGCGTTTTATTATCTTTCCTGTTAAAATGCGGCTGTGGCCGTGGTTTTATTGCCAGGCTGAGGTGAGTTGTTTTTATGTAAGTTTGTCAGGTATAATGCAACATCATGGACAATTTCAGAAAAGAGGTATCCGGGGGTATTCCCTCATCACTTCCTGAACTGCAGCCTTATGATCCGGCTGTCAATCATGCGCCGCGGCGGCGTGACATACTCACCACTGAGGAGAAGAGGCTTGCCCTGCGCAATGCCCTGAGGTATTTCCCGCCGCAGCTGCACGGCGTGCTGGCTCCTGAATTCGCTGCTGAGCTTCATGATTACGGTCGTATCTACATGTATCGCTACCGGCCGTCGTATGAGATGAAGGCCAGACCCCTGCATGAGTACCCGCACAGGTCGGTTCACGCCGCCGCGATCATGCTGATGATCACGAACAACCTTGACCCACGGGTGGCACAGCACCCCCACGAGCTGATAACCTACGGGGGCAACGGTGCCGTTTTCCAGAACTGGGCTCAGTACAGGCTCACCATGAAGTACCTGTCGGAGATGACCGACAGCCAGACGCTGGTAATGTATTCAGGCCATCCCCTGGGGCTGTTTCCTTCGCATACCGATGCACCGAGGGTGGTGGTCACCAACGGGATGGTCATCCCCAACTACTCATCACAGGACCACTGGGAGAGGTTCAACGCCCTGGGTGTGTCGCAGTACGGTCAGATGACCGCGGGCTCATACATGTATATAGGACCCCAGGGGATAGTCCACGGCACCACCATCACGCTGCTTAACGCCGCCCGCCGGCTGAAGCCGGCGGATGACAGCACGCGGCAGAGCAGGCTGTTTATCTCATCAGGACTGGGAGGCATGTCGGGTGCCCAGCCCAAGGCCGGCAATATAGCAGGGGTAGTCTCGGTCATTGCAGAGGTAAACCGTAAGGCGATAGAGACACGTTATGCCCAGGGATGGGTTGATGAGGTCCACGATGACCTCACCCTCCTGGCTGAACGGGTAAGAGCTGCCTGCCGGTCAGGCGAGGTGGTGTCGCTGGCATATCACGGTAATATTGTTGAACTCTGGGAGAGGTTCGCTGAAGAGGGGCTGTGGGCTGACATAGGGTCTGACCAGACCTCCCTCCATAACCCGTGGTCAGGCGGATATTATCCTGCAGGCCTGACCTTTGATGAGTCCAACCGGATGATGGCGGAGGACCCCGAAAGGTTCCGCAGCCTGGTGCAGGCTTCTCTCCGCCGTCAGGTTGACGCCATCAACAGGCATGCTTCAAACGGAACATATTTCTTCGACTACGGTAATGCCTTCCTGCTTGAGTCTTCACGTGCCGGGGCAGAGATAACAGACGGCAGGGGGGGCTTCCGTTACCCCTCCTATGTTGAGGATATAATGGGTCCCATCTGTTTTGACTACGGCTTCGGGCCCTTTAGGTGGGTATGCTGCTCGGGCGATCCTGCCGACCTGGCAAAAACGGATAACATAGCTGCCGCAACGCTGGAAAGGCTCATCAATGATTCTCCCGATGATATACGGCAGCAGATGTCTGACAATATTCACTGGATACGTGAGGCCGGGCACAACAGGCTGGTGGTGGGCTCGCAGGCACGCATCCTCTATGCCGATGCACGCGGCAGGACAAAGATTGCGGAGGCGTTCAACGAAGCGGTGGCTGCCGGTGATGTCAGCGCTCCCATAGTCATTGGCCGCGATCATCATGACGTGTCGGGCACCGACTCCCCCTTCAGGGAGACCGCCAGCATCTATGACGGATCACGTTTCACCGCGGACATGGCGGTGCAGAATGTGATCGGCGACTCTTTCCGCGGTGCCACATGGGTATCAATCCATAACGGAGGAGGTGTCGGATGGGGAGAGGTGATAAACGGGGGCTTCGGTATGGTGCTCGACGGCACACCGGAAGCATCACGCCGCCTGAGGAGCATGCTCATGTGGGATGTGACCAACGGGCTGGCACGCCGCAGCTGGGCCAGGAACAGCGGCGCCGTGGCGGCAATCACCAGGGAGATGGAACGTATACCCGGACTGGTGGTAACCATGCCGACGCTGGCAGATGACAAGCTGATAGAGAAGGTAATAGAATAGGTCATGCGGTCCTGCAGTCCTGCAGTCCTGCGGTCATGCGGTCATGCGGTCATGCGGTCCTGCGGTCATGCGGTCATGCAGTCCTGCGGTTCTGGTATCAGCAATTGTTAGACAGCAAGACTGCACGACGGAGCCCCGC
>CAZFIF010000159.1:0-5584 GCA_964519065.1 uncultured Rikenella sp. | reverse complement strand
ACTGTCCGGAAATAGTAAGTGCCTCTTATTCCCATCCGCCTCTCCAGTTCGGCACATCGCAATGAGTTTTCCGGTCGGGTATCTACATCATGCCTGAGGATCAGGTACTTGACTTCAGGGTTTTGAAAGGATTCTGCCACAGTTATGAAGTTATAACCTGAATTCTTCAGGGAAGAAAGAAGCCGGCTCAGAGTATCGAATGTAAAGTCACGCATGGTGTTTTGCAGATATTAAAAGTATAAAATTAACCCTTCAAACAGACTTGAAGGCAGTGCCGGAATCGCGCCAGGCACCAAATTAATGCATTAAACCGCTTAAAATGTATCCACTTACTAAATAAATCGTTAAACAATTGGTTTATAGTATATAGTAATTCATGCCATGCAACCATATGACCTGATCCATGGTCATAGGATCAGAATGCAGGGTAATTTTTTTAGGGTGTAAATAACAGAACCTGATATGAAGAGCTTCACATATTTGAAATCCGTCAGCAGGCAGACCGGATTTGCAATCAAAGCACTGATTTTACTGTTTTTCATTGTTATTCCCTACGCTGTCGTTCAGTCGCAGCCGGTATGGGTTCCAGCCACTCCCTCAACAGGAACTGTTGGGCCGATGTCAATCCCAATAAACTATGGAATTGACAGGGCGGGAACGGTTTATATCATTGTTCTTAACTACAACAACCCCAGTGCACAATCACCAGGGACGATAAGGAGCCAGGCAATCAATCCAACTGCGCCCGGCATCGTGTTCAATGCTGTCATACCTATTGCGGGTGCTGATATAAATGCCATTCTTCAGTCTATTGCAGGATCACTGGCTACAAGTACTTATCATACCATCTATCTCGTTGCGGCAGATGCTTCCAACGTTCTCATGGCTACTTCCGTCAGGTTGAATGCCACCACCCTGCCCTGCCCCAAGATACAGCTCTTCAACTTTTTCGGGAACCTGGGCGAATGCGTTAACCTCGGTGCCCAGGGTATGTTCCAGGTGGCACCCCTGGGAGCCCTGCCCACGGGTATCCTTGCAGGAAGTACCTGGACGGTTGACTGGGGTGACGGATCACCCATATGGACTTATACATCTGTTGCCGATAATGACCTTCCACCGGTTCAGATACATAACTTTGCAACAACTACCAACTGCGCCTACGTTGGAACATGGACGGTAAAGAACCCCTGTAACGAATTTTACGCCGCGCAGGGCGTTTTTGTCGTTCATGGAAGAGACATACCCACTGACGGTGACGGACTGCTGCAGATGGAGGAGACAACCACTGGCGACCCTGATATCGTCTATGTGTGCGAAGGCAGCGAGCACAACATTTTCCTGAGGGACATCAGCATCTGGAACTGCCAGAACCCGATTGTGCCACCACCTCTGAACCCAAGCGATTATGATAATGAGTCGCCCAGGACAATACAGTTCGTCTACGGTGAGACACCGGCAGGCGCCGTTATGAACACCATCACCGGCGATGTGCTTATCGGCGGGGCAAACATTGCCAACGGTGCAAACGGATATGTCGGACCTGTGATCGGGCCTATCTCACCGCCCAATCCCAACACCCTCACCGATGTTATCACCATCCCTGCCACATGCCAGGCAGGAGAGAGGTTTTATGTATATCTCAAGGACTGGAACAAGTGTAATCCCTTTGTTGACGAGAACAGTGACTATGTATATGAGGATTTCATAATAGAAGTTATTGACGCACCTCCGGCGCCGGCGGTGATCACCCCGCAGGTCTACTGCTTCGGAGCCGTTGCCCCCACCCTTACCGCCACCATCAGCCTTGCAGGCAATACCCTGAACTGGTATGACGATGCTGCCCTGACCACACTTCTCTATACGGGCAACCCGTTTACCCACGGGATGACGGCACCGGGTGTCTACGATTTCTATGTCACGGAAACCAGTGGTGTCAACGGATGCGAGGGACCGCCCTCACAGATTGATCTTTACATCCGGGAGGAGCTCTCCCGACCCGGACCGATAACGGGGCCTTCAGAGGTATGTGTCAATGCCACGGGACAGGTCTTCTCCGTGGCTGCTGACCCGCCGACATATCCGATAGGCGGGACAACCGAGTATATCTGGACCGTCCCCGGAGGATGGACCATCACCTCAGGGCAGGGCACAAAGCAGATAACCGTCGATATCGGCGGCCCGGCCGGGTCAAGAACTGTCAGTGTTGTGAACCAGTACACTACTGATCCCCGGTGCCCGTCACCGGCAAGGACATTTAATGTAACTGTCAGTCCGCTGTCAGTGGGAGGCACTGTATCAGGCACCTCCCCGATATGTTTCGGCTCATCCGTAACCCTTACCCTTTCAGGGCATACCGGTACCGTACAACGGTGGGAGAGAAGGCTGCTGCCTTCAGCCACATGGACCAATGTGGCCAATACGACAACATCATATACATACACTCCTCCAACGGCAGGCACCTGGGAGTTCCGCGCTCTTGTTCAGAGCGGATCATGCTCATCAACCTATTCTTCCGTAAGAACCATTCAGGTAGACCCCACATCGGTCGGGGGCACAATCACAGGAGGGTCATCGCCCATATGCCTTGGCTCGAGCACCGGGTTGATGACCCTATCGGGCTATACCGGCTCCATTGTAAGATGGCAGTACAGGCGCAACGGTGGTTCGTGGGTCAACATTGCAAACACCACTCCCACGCTAAATCACACCCCGTCGCAGTCGGGTACATTTGATTATCGTGCCGTGGTAAGAAGCGGTGTCTGTTCCACCGTATATTCTTCCTTAAGGACTATAGTTGTCAATCCTCTCTCAGTGGGAGGATCAGTTACCGGCGGTACAACTCCCATATGTATCGGCTCCTCTACCGGCGTGATGACACTCACCGGATACACCGGCACCATTGTTCGCTGGCAGAGAAGGTTTAACGCCGGCGGATGGTCAAACATCGCCAATACCAATGCCACATATTCAGAGGTGCCGTCATCAGCGGGCACCTGGGAGTACCGTGCAGAGGTACAGAGCGGAGTATGCTCTTCAGTATACTCAGCCGCCCGAACTATTATAGTGATGCCTCCTTCAGTAGGGGGCACGATATCCGGAGGCAGCACACCCATCTGTCCCGGAGAATCCACGGGAATAATGACCCTCTCAGGGCATACCGGTGCCATTGTAAGGTGGGAGAAGAGAGTTAACGCCGGTGCCTGGTCGAACATAGCAAACACCAATGCCACATATTCGGAGATACCATCATCATCAGGCACCTGGGACTACCGTGCCTATGTGCAGAACAGTCCCTGCGGCGGCGCCTATTCCTCCGTACGTACTATTATTGTCAGGCCGGCATACAACGCTCAGTTGCATGATAACATCAGCATATGCAACAATGCGGCTGCCGATTTCAATATCGTTCTTTCCGGCGGTACTCCGCCATATACCATAAACTATACACGCAACGGTTCCGCACAGCCGCAGTTGAACGGCTATACAACCGGAACCAACGTCTCAACCGGGATCCTGACCACAGGTACCTATATATATACTCTTACCTCGGTGGTTGATGCTGACGGCTGTAACGCTCAGTCGCTCGGCACTCCCATAACCGTTACCGTAGGAGCTGCCCTTGTTGACGCAACCATCTCCGGCAGCGGAGACGGCTGCGACGGTTCAGCAAGCTGGTTCTCACTGAATGTGAACGGCGGTGCTCCACCGTACGAGGTAACCTATACCTATGACGGCGGAGGAAATACGGTGGTATCGGGGTATATCAACGGTGATCATATTGATCTCGGAACCCCGGCTGTCGGCCCCCATACAGTTCACATTGTATCCATCAGGGATGCATGCCTGGATCTTGTTCCATCGCTGCCAGCTGATTATTCATTCGCAATCTATGCGATTCCCAATGCCGGTGGTACGACAAACAACACGCCCGATCTCTGCAACGGAGGCACGACAGACATAGTGCTGCAGTCGACCGTTCCCAACACCGATTTCACATGGTCAGTGACCAATATTCCGGCGGTCACATGGGTGAATGCACCTTCAGGCGGCACCATTGCAAACGGCAACGGTGTTTCGATAGCACAGTTACTTTCACATACGGCCACCTCACCGACAACTGTTACCTATACCATCACCCCGTCAGGGCCTCTTCCCACCTCCTGTCCGGGGCCTCAGATCACAAGGAATGTGATTGTCAATCCTTCCGGTCAGGTCAATGACCCTGCCAACCAGGAGCTCTGTGCAGGCAGTGCCACCACGGCTGTTAACTTCGCCACCAACCGCACAGGCGGCACCACCACCTATTCATGGACCAACAGTAACACCAGCATCGGCCTTGGCGCCAGTGGTAGCGGCAACATACCGTCGTTCACTGCTCTCAACGGAGGCTCTGCCCCGGTGACGGCCACCGTCACCGTCACTCCTTCATTTGAAGGTTGTCCCGGCACCCCACAGAGTTTCACCATCACCGTCAATCCGGCAGGTCAGGTCAATGACCCTGCCGACCAGGTGAGGTGCAACGGCGCTGCTACGGCGGCGGTCAACTTCACCACCACCAACGGTGGCGGCACCACCACCTATGCATGGTCGAACAGCAACACCAGCATCGGTCTGGGTGCTAACGGCACAGGAAACATACCGTCGTTCACTGCCACCAACACAGGTACCTCCCCGGTGACAGCAACCGTTACCGTCACCCCGTCGTTTGAAGGATGCGTGGGTGCACCTGAAACCTTCACCATCACCGTCAACCCGAGTGGCCAGGTCAATGACCCCACTGACCAGGAGCTGTGCAATGGCGCTGCCACCACTGCGGTTAACTTCACCACCAACCGCACCGGAGGCACTACCACGTATGCATGGAGCAACAGCAACACCAGCATCGGTCTCGGCGCCAACGGCACAGGAAACATACCTTCGTTCACCGCCACCAACGGCGGAACCTCTCCTGTGACTGCCACCATCACCGTCACCCCGTCGTTTGAGGGTTGTGCCGGCACGCCGCAGACATTTACCATCACCGTCAACCCCAGCGGCCAGGTCAACGATCCGGCTGACCAGGTAAGGTGCAACGGAGCAGCCACGGCAGCGGTTAACTTCACCACCAACCGCACGGGTGGCACCACCACCTATTCATGGAGCAACAGCAACACCACCATCGGTCTCGGTGCCAACGGAACAGGAAACATACCGTCGTTCACCGCCACCAACGGCGGAACCTCCCCGGTGACTGCCACCATCACCGTCACCCCGTCGTTTGAGGGTTGTGCCGGCACTCCGCAGACATTTACCATCACCGTGAACCCCAGCGGCCAGGTTGATGACCCGGCCGACCAGGTGAGATGCAACGGTGCAGCCACGGCAGCTGTTACTTTCACCACCAACCGTACGGGTGGCACTACCACCTATTCCTGGAGCAACAGCAACACCACCATCGGTCTTGCTGCCACCGGCTCGGGTAACATACCTTCGTTCACCGCCACCAACAGCGGAACGGCACCTGTCACATCCACCGTCACCGTCACACCTTCGTTTGAGGGTTGTGCCGGCACGCCGCAGACATTTACCATCACCGTCAACCCCA
>CAZFIF010000158.1:0-5651 GCA_964519065.1 uncultured Rikenella sp. | reverse complement strand
GGAGGTCTGAAATGAACCAGGTACAGAATTTTACCAAGGGCTTTTTAAAGGAGAACCCCATCCTGGTGATGGTTCTCGGGGCCTGCCCTGCCCTTGCCACCACCTCGTCGATGATCAATGGGCTCGGGATGGGACTGGCAACCACTTTCGTGCTACTGGGTTCAAACACGGTGGTCTCGCTGATGAAGAACCTGATACCTGACAAGGTACGTATTCCGGCGTTCATAGTAGTTATTGCGACCTTTGTCACGATTGTTGACCTGGTGATGAACGCGTTTGTTCCGTCGCTCTATGAATCACTGGGGATATTCATTCCCCTGATTGTGGTCAACTGTATTGTGCTTGGCCGTGCTGAGGCTTTTGCAAGCAAGAACACTGTATGGTCTTCCATGGTTGACGGTGCCGGGATGGGATTGGGATTCACCTCAGCGCTGGGGGTCCTGGGTGCCATCAGGGAGATCCTGGGAAGCGGTGCCATCGGCGGATTTAAGTTCATCTCCGGCGACGGCATTCTGGTGTTCATCCTTGCACCGGGAGCATTCATTGCCCTAGGATACATGATTGCCATTGTCAAAAAGATCAATAAAGCATAGGGAGAAGAGCCATGGAATTCATACTTCTGATAATATACGCGATACTGGTCAACAACATAGTTCTGGCTCAGTATCTGGGTGTCTGTCCCTTCCTCGGGGTGTCGAACAAGGTAAGCACGGCGATTGGCATGTCAGGTGCCGTCACCTTTGTGATGGTTCTGGCCACCATGGTTACATACCTGATATATACCTATGTTTTGATCCCGCTCGGTATCGGGTTCATGCAGACGATAGCCTACATCCTGGTGATAGCCTCGCTGGTACAGATGGTTGAGATTATTCTGAAGAAGATCAGCCAGCCTCTTTACCAGGCTTTGGGTATCTTCCTGCCCCTGATAACCACCAACTGTGCCGTGCTTGGGGTAGCGATACTGGTGATCAAGAAGGATTACAATCTTGTTGAGGGTATTGTATACGGTGCTGCCACTGCCGTAGGTTTCGGGCTGGCGCTGGTGATCCTGGCCGGGATACGCGAGCAGCTTGAGCTGGCTGATGTACCGTCAGGGATGAAGGGAGCGCCGATCGCGCTTGTCACTGCCGGTATCCTGGCGCTGGCATTTATGGGTTTCGCCGGTCTTGTATAAGGTGGTGTTGAGAGGCTGCCCCTCCCCTTCCTGCCAGGAGCAAGGAGATCATTCCACTCCATTAGGATATTTGTATGTAACAAGATACAGCCACCTGAAAATAAACCCGGAGGACTGGCATTAGTCGCCGGAGGCTCGGCAAAAGTCAGCGGGTGCTTCGCATCAGTCGCAATATGCTTCGCAGAAGTCACTATTAGGACAATACCCGTCAGAATAACATCAATCGCCATGTGCTTGACGGGAGTCACGATATGACAAATTCCCGTATGAATCACATCAGTCACCAGGTGGCTCCCTGGAGTCACCATGAGCGAATATCCTCATGCATTGAATCGGTCCGGGTACTCTGTGTCAGCTCCTGTGTGTGACCATAAGGGCTGCGGGCATCGCTTCAGCCCTCTCGGAGAACAAATATTGAATGTGTTGCCAGGCCGGGAAAAGTCTGCTTAAGCATATAGCATCAATTTCAGAGAATAATTCACCCAGCTTCGCTTGCTTTAGTCGCGAAAAGATGTTAAATTTCCATGTTTGCGATTATGTTCTCATCTGTCAGTCTGTGAAAGTCGTTGTAGATCAATCCGGGAGGATATTTTCACTGTGACTGACGGAGCGAAGTATTATGTTTTATTTAATATATAGAATGGTTAATCGCCTCATTATCATTAACAAAATATACCGTATCGATCAACGTTCTTTTTTATCCATACTTGTTCTGTCACCACTATGATTAAGTTTATCCAATCGGGATCCTCAGCAAAGATTGCAGATATAGAGAAGGGATCAATGGTGATATCTTCCGCCGGCGATAAACAATAGAAAGGCGATCTGCCACCTGGCAGAGACGGTGCCTGACGTCAGGGGAAGTAATAAGCCGCAGAGGGATTTTCGATTTTCAAATGTCGATTCAATCAAAATCCACAAATCACAAATTCATAAGACCTCAGACCCTCAGACCTCAGACCTCAGACCCTCAGATGCCACGACAATTGGGTTCCGCATACATACGGTTTCGCACGGTTCACCGGCAAATTGCCTCCATTCACCGATAAAATCTTTGAGTGAGCGTCTCTAATCGGTAGAATTGCAAAAAACTTCAACAAAAAGCCAATGAAAAGAATTTTATTGTTAGCAGCCGTAATACTGTCAGGTGTTACGGTATTGGCACAAAACAGTGTCACCCTGAAACTGAATCCCGAAAAAAACAGAGTCTACCGCTTGAAGTCTGTTTCGGAGCAGACTGTTTCACAGACTGTTAACGGCAACACCCAAAATGTGGAGACGAAGGTAGAATACAGCATGTCTCTGAAAATGGTTGATGCTACACCGGAAATCCTGGTAGCTGAGATCCGCTTTGACACGCTGATCACAAGGACAAATTCCATGGGAAAGATGATCGATATCAATTCCACCCTGGAGGGTGATGTTAAATCATCGGAAACAGCTGATATTATGTCCTATTTCATGAACAGGCTGAGCAAAGCTGCCATGTTTGTCAAAATGGATTATGCCGGCCGTCCTTTTGAAATAATCAATTCGAAGTTGGTATCGGACATGGTTCTGAAAGATACCGGACTGATTACCCTCACAGGCCCTGTAGCAGATGCATTAAAGACTCAGATCTCAGGCTCAGTCAGTGATGAGAGCCTGAAGACGATGATCGGGGCATTCACCTGGTGTCTTCCCGGCAGACAGGTTTCAGTCGGAGAGAAGTGGGATGTGAATCAGGACATGAATGCTGGCGGAATGAACCTTAGTATTGTAAACACCTATCATCTTGATGCCATTGAAGGCGACCTGGCCAAAGTAACTGTTGAATCCCAGTTCAAAGCATCTGATAATGCCGCCCCGATACAGTCGGGAGGCGCCACTGTGACCTATGGCAATCTTAAGGGATTGGGCAAATCTACTATGGTCATCGATATCCCTACCGGTCTTATAGCCGAAGACAATGTGAAAAACCGGATCTCGGGGAATCTTGACGTAAGTGGACCCGGATTCAGTATGCAGATACCCCTGGATATAAACGGAGAATCAAACGTCAGGGCACTCAAATAGGTTGATTTGAAAATAAATGAAAAAGATAATTATTGTCCTGCTGTTGACTGTTGCAGTTGCAGCACAGGCTCAGAATATAAGGGGGAAGGTCTGCTTCGAAGCCGACAAATCACCCGTCCAGTTTGCTACCGTGGCATTGCTGGCGTTACCTGATTCAGCCCTGTTGACGGGGGTTATAACTTTGACTGACGGTGGTTACCTTCTCGAAAAGGTAGAACCTGGTAATTATTTTGTAAGGGTAAGCTTTGTCGGGTACACTCCTGACGGTAAACCGGTGACTGTCACCGAAGGTGTGGATGAGTTTGTGCTGGACACAATTTTCCTGGCAGAGACGACAGCCCTCATGGGCGAAGTGACCGTTATAGGAGAGCGCCTGAAGGGCAAGGAGATGGTTGACAGGACTGTTTATTCCATTCCTGAGGTTGTATCCAAATCCTCAAGCAACGGGTATGACATCCTGAAGAAGATACCCCAGGTCAATGTCGATTTCCAGAACAATATCACTCTCAACGGAAGCAGGAACTTCATCATCCAGGTGGACGGCAGGCAGCGTGACAGTGAGTTCCTGGCAAGGATACTTCCATCTGATATTCAGAGTATTGAAATCATCAGTAACCCTTCGGGCAAGTATGAAGGAAATATCGACGGGGTATTAAGCATCATCCTGAAGAAAGAAGCCAGGTACGGCATGAACGGCAATATCATGCTCAGTCTCAAGCCGTTCCATAAAGTCACCAGTGTGGCATCCGGGAGCCTTGACTATTCAATAGGAAAGATTACTTTTTATGTCACTGCTCTTTCGATCTACCAGGGACTCAATATTTCTTCGACGAATGAAAGCCGCTTCCCGTCGATCGATTCAACCACCAGCATGAAGGGTTCCGGAGCGATCAAGGTATCCGTGCCGTCTGTCAACAGCGGGTTTGACTATTATATTAATGACAAGAACAACCTGAGTTTCAACTTCAGTTACAAACCGGTGAGTCAGGCTGTGGATCTTACAAGCAATACGGCACTCTACAAGGCAGGAGCACCGCTGAACACGGTCACATCGCTGATTAACAGCAACCTGCATAGTGATGAGACTTCATTCTCCCTCTTTTATAAAAGGACTTTCAATAAGCCTGTGGAGGAACTCACTGCTGAGGTCAGCTATTATATGTTCAATTCTTTCGAGGAGAACGATTTTACAAACAGCAGGCATCCCTATAACAGTGACGATGTTCTCAGCACCTATTCACGGATTGAAGATGACCTTAATGAGAGAGATTACTTATCGACAAAGGTCGATTTTGTTTACCCGATCGGGCTGAACACAAAGATTGAGGCCGGGCATCAGTTTTACTACCAGCAGCTGGGCTACGATTTCAGGATAGATAACCAGGTTGGGAGCAACCTGTTTGAGTACGCCGAGTTGAGGAACTCGGGATACGCCGGTGTCACCTTCAACCTGAAGAAATTCGGTTTCCAGACCATGTTAAGGGTTGAGAACAGCCATATCATGGCAGATTCGGTCACAAGGCCCGATTACTCCTGTTTCCTGCCATCAGCCAATTTCCAGTACAAGTTTTCGGCATCGCACAACCTGAAATTCACCTACAACAGGAGGATTAACCGTCCGGGAATTTACAACATGAACCCCTACTGGAAGATAGGTCAGAATTATGCAGTCACACAGGGCAATCCTGATCTGAAGCCCGATTACCGCGACCGCCTGCAGCTAACATACACATGGAATTTTGGCAGCAACTACTTCTCGCCATATGTTTACCACGAGTTTTTCTCAGACAGGATTGGCAACCGGTACAGCCTGATTAGTTCACCTGTTGACGGATCGCTGACAACCATTTCAAAACCCTTTAACCTGATAAACGGTACTGAAACAGGTGGGGGCGTCAATGCTATGTTATGGTATGTAAATATCAACGCGAGGGTATTCAAGGGCCATTATTCAGAGTACACTGAATCAACCTTTACCATACCTGCAAGGGATTATTTTTCCTATGCAATTACCAGTTATGCTTTTGCCAATCTCGACAAGAAGAAGAATTCAACGCTGTTTGTCTTCATGAGTTATAACGGGGTGAATATCAATGCCCAGTCGAAGACCTACAGCATGCCAATCTGGGGTATTGGCGGCTCACAGAAGGTGAAAGATCATAACTTCGGGATATTCTGGCTGCTTCCCTTCTCGAAAACGGTGAATTTCAGTCGTACCGAGACCGAGACGCCCTATTACACGGCCACTGACATCACTGGAATCGATATTGCAGGATTTGTCCAGTTCCAGTACTCCTACCGGTTTAATAAAGGGAAGAGCGTCAGGAAGCTCAACCGCAAGGTTGAAGTTGAGAGCGACAGCAAGAGCAGTGTGATCGGGGGATAATTCATATGTGAGCAGATACTGACAGTTAATACC
>CAZFIF010000157.1:0-5720 GCA_964519065.1 uncultured Rikenella sp. | reverse complement strand
CCATCACCCCGCTGCTCACCTCCGTCCTGGGATGGAGGATGGCGGCTCCGGTGGTTGTATATCCCTTTTTGGCATCGGGAGTCCCGTAGACCAGTCGTGCCACCTGGCTCCATGCCAGCGCTCCCGCGCACATGACGCACGGCTCCACGGTCACATAGATGGTGCAGTCGGTGAGGTACTTCCCGCCAAGGAACGACGTGGCGGCAGTGATGGCCTGCATCTCAGCATGGGCCGTCGGGTCGTTGAGCGTCTCTGTCAGGTTGTGGGCACGGGCGATCACGCTTCGTCCTGCCACAATGATGGCACCGACAGGCACCTCATCACGTGCGGCGGCCTTTTCGGCCTCGGCCAGCGCCAGTCGCATATAAAATTCATCGCTGCTTATACTCTCCATGATTTCACTTTTTGGGTTCGGGGTGTATGACCACCCTGACATCCCTGAATTCGCGCCCTATCCTCTCCTCGATGATGTCGCACTGCCGGTGTATCGTCTCTATGGTCTCCTGCGGCGGAACGTCGAGATGGAATTCAACGAACCTCTGGTGCCCTGCCGCCCTGGTGCGGAGGTCATGATAACTCACATCCATCTGCTCAAGGATCTCTTTGAGTTTTGTCAGCTCCTCTTCCGACAGGGCCGTATCGAGTAGCGGGAAGAAGGCCTTCCTGAGAAGCATCCATGATTCGTAGATTATCAGCAATGCCACCAGGATGGCGATGACGGGGTCAAGGATATACCATCCGGTGAGCCACATGAGTGCCAGCCCGAGCGCCACGCCGGCAGAGGTGATCACATCGGTTTTGAGGTGGAGGGCATCAGCCTCCAGCGCGACGGAGTCGGTCAGCCTGGCTACTTTGTATAGTCTTCGCGATACGAAGGCATTTATGACTGCCGAGACGGCCATGACCAGGATTCCTAGTCCCAGAACACCCGGCTCCTCAGGGTGCAGCAGCTTTTTGACGGCCTCAAATATTATCCATCCCGCGGCAACAAAGATCAGTACGGCTTCGATCACGCCGGAGACGTTTTCTATCTTCCCGTGACCGAACGGGTGTCTCTCATCTGCCGGCGTCCCCGAGATCTTGACGGCAGAGAATGCAATCACCGCTGCAATCAGGTCCATGGAAGAGTGTATGGCTTCGGAGATGATGCTTACCGACCTTGTCAGCAGTCCCACGGCAAGCTTCATGATGATCAGCAGTGAGTTGGAGATCACCGACAGCCGGGCCGTCTTCGTTTTCAAGGGTGTGTACATGCCTGCGTTACCTCGTTTCCGTTCTGCAATTTTATGAAAAATGGATGAGAACGGGGGTGAAAGTTATTACCGTTTATTACCGGGAATAATTCTTATCTCCTCTTGAATTCGGGTCGCGTCCCGGATTTTTTTCTCCTTGTTATGCCGTCCGGCTTGCGGGAAATTACTTCCGAAAATTCAGGCTGCACCCCGGGATTTTCAATGATACCTGCAAAGTCGGGTGATTTTATGTAAGTTTGTTACCTTGAAAAATGAATAGACAATGTACAGGACACACACATGCGGGGAGCTGACCATCAGCAACAAAGGCGAGAAGGTGACACTTTCAGGATGGGTTCAGCGGTCGAGGGATTTCGGTGGGATGACCTTCATCGACCTGCGTGACCGCTATGGCATCACACAGCTTGTCTTCAACATGGAGACTGATGCTGCCCTCTGCGCCGAGGCACGTGGGCTGGGACGCGAGTTCGTCGTCCAGGTGACGGGAACGGTGGCCGAGCGGAGCAACAAGAACCCTAAACTCCCTACCGGTGACATAGAGATCATCACGGAGACAGTCACTGTCCTGAACACCTCCGACATACCCCCTTTCACCATCGAAGAGAACACCGACGGTGGCGATGAGCTGCGGATGAAATACCGGTACCTCGATCTGCGCCGCCAGGTGGTGCGGTCAAACATGGTCCTGAGGCACAGGATGGCACAGGAGACGCGGCGCTATCTTGACGGCCAGGGATTCATAGAGGTGGAGACGCCGGTACTCATCAAGTCGACACCCGAAGGTGCGCGCGACTTCATCGTCCCTTCGCGCCTTCATAACGGAGAGTTCTACGCCCTGCCGCAGAGCCCTCAGACCTTCAAGCAGCTGCTGATGGTCGCCGGCTTCGACAGGTACTTCCAGATAGTGAAGTGTTTCCGGGATGAGGATCTTCGTGCCGACCGTCAGCCCGAGTTCACGCAGATCGACTGCGAGATGTCGTTCGTCCACCAGGATGATGTGCTTGACACCTTCGAGGGGCTGGCACGCCACCTGTTTCAGGCAGTAAGAGGAATAGGTTTCGAGGGAAGATTCCCGCGCATCCCGTATGATGAGGCGATGAGTCGCTACGGCACCGACAAGCCGGACATCCGTTTCGGGATGTACATCACTGATATCACAAAGGCAGCCAGGGGTAAGGACTTCCCTCCGTTTGAAGAGGCGCCGTACGTGGGTGCGGTATGTGCCTCCGGCTGCGCAGGGTGGTCGCGCAAGCAGATCGATGAGCTGACTGAATTTGTGCGGCGTCCGCAGATAGGAGCAAAGGGACTCGTATGGGCCAGGGTGGAGGAGGATGGAACTGTCAAATCCCCGGCTGACAAGTATTACAGTGCTGACGACCTCGTCAACCTTGCACTCATGACCGGCGCTGATGCCGGCGACCTTATCCTGATGATGGCCGGGCCGCGGGAGAAGACCCTCAATGCCCTTGGGGAGCTTCGCCTGGAGGTTGGCAGGAGGCTGGGACTGCGTGATGACTCTGTCTATGCACCGCTATGGGTGACCGACTTCCCGCTGCTGGAGTGGGATGACGAGACAGGGCGCTACTATGCGAAGCACCATCCCTTCACGGCACCGAAGCCCGAAGATATGAAGTATATGGAGAGCGAGCCGTGGCGCGTGCATGCCAATGCCTATGACCTGGTGATCAACGGCACAGAGATAGGTGGGGGATCGATACGAATCCATGACCCTGAGACGCAGTCGCTGATGTTCCGCACGCTGGGCTTCACGGAGGAAGAGGCACAGCAGCAGTTCGGCTTCCTGCTCAACGCCTTCAGGTACGGTGCCCCGCCTCACGGAGGCATCGCCTTCGGGTTCGACAGGTGGACGGCCATCATGGGCGGCTCGGATACGATACGCGACTTTATCGCCTTCCCGAAAAACAACCAGGCACGCGATGTCATGATAGACACGCCGTCAATGGTAAAGAAGCAGCAGCTCGACGAGCTCGGCATTGAGATAAAGAAGAGCGGGAACAGGGGCTGAGGCTGATGACTGCCCCCGGGGGGATATCTGGTGTGCCCGGAGGGTTATTCGTAATGCCAGGATGGAATATATGCCCTGCCGTAACCAGGGGATCACCCCGGGCGATTCTGAGGTATTAGGATATTAATTTTACTTGCTTTTATTTGCCGCTTTCTTCCCGGCCGGCTTCTCCTCTGACGTCTTAATATAAGGTATCGAGAAGCAGAAGAGCGATCCTTCTCCCGGCTTCGAGATGAGCCATATCTTTCCTCCCAGCAGCCCGACGTAAGCCTTCGATATAGACAGTCCGAGTCCTGTTCCGCTGTACTGCTTCGCGCTGGGACCCTCCACCTGGAAGAACCTCTCGAACACCTTATCATGGTACTCAGGCGCAATGCCTATACCGGTGTCTGAGACGAAGAACTCGACCATCTCGCCACGCACCACATATCCAAGCTCGATCCTTCCCTCGCGGGTGAACCTGAGCGCATTGTTGAGCAGGTTGGAGAAGATCTGTATCACCTTCGTCTCGTCGGTGCGGACCACCGCTTCACTGTCGTCGAGGTGTGTCGTGAAGTTAAGTATCAGCCCCTGTTCCTCAGTGCGCAGCCGGTACTGATCATACAGGTGCCTGATGAGGGTGTTGAGGTTGACGCTCTTGCGGCTGACCTTCACGAGGCCTGTTTCGATATTGGAGATGTCAACGATGTCGGTGATGATTGAGAGGAGCTGGTTGCTCGATTGTGAGATGATCTCAATATACTGTTTGCGGCTCTCCTCATCGGTGTCCGGATCTTCCAACAGGGTGGTGAAACCGACGATAGCGTTCATCGGGGTGCGTATCTCGTGTGAGATGTTGTGGAGGAAGGCTGTCTTGAGCCTGTCGCTCTGCTCTGCCTTCTCCTTGGCAGCTATCAATTCCTCCTCGATGCGCTTGCGCTCGGTGATGTCGGAGATAAATCCTTCGAGGGCCACCAGCTTGTCGGTTTCGTAATAACCGCGTCCCCTCTCCCAGACCCATTTTATGTTTCCTGATGAAGTGATGATGCGGTATTCAATGGTGTAGAGGTAGCCGGTCTCCAGTGCCGAGTGTATCTCATTCCTCACATTTTCTTTGTCTTCAGGATGAATTATGGAGGCGTATGTTCTTATCTTGTTATCAATGAATTCGTTGGGCAGATATCCGGTCAGTTCGTAGATGCCGTCGCTGATGTACTGCATGGTCCAGTCCGGGTCATTGTTGCAGCGGAAGACCACACCGCGGAGGTTGTTGATGATGGTGCTGAGCTTTCTGTTGCTCTCCCTCATCTCCACCTCTGTCATCTTGCGTTCGGAGATGTCGCGGCCGATGTTCTGGTAGAATCGCACTCCGTCGACATCGACGGTGTAGGCACTTATCTCTATGGGGAAGGTGGTGCCGTCGCTCCGTTTGTTGACGGTTTCGATATATGAGGATCCGGTTTCGTTGAGTTCCTGGACGTGTTTGGTGAGAGTGGGCAGCTCTTCCGGCGTTCGCAGGTCGGAGATATTCATCCCGATCAGTTTATCACGGGGGTAGCCGTAGGTCTGTACGGCACGGTCATTCGCTTCGACAATATTCATCTTACTGTCTATCAGCAGGATGATATCATTGCCGTGCTTCATCACGAAGTCGAAGTGCTTGATGATGGCCTGGCGGTTAAGCTCTTCCTGCTGCTTCTCACGGCGGTAGCGTGCGCGTGTAGACTTTATGATGAGGTATCCTATCAGCGCCAGTGCCAGGTAGACAAGCCCCATGATCAGCCAGAGCATGGTGATCTCGTCAGTGAATCTTTCCAGGATTTCGGGTACCTCTTTTTTGGCTATGAGGTACCATTCCGTGCCGGGCACCTTCTTGACGGATGCGACCACCTCGGTGCCGGTGTAATCAATGAATGTCGTTATGTCGTTTCCTTCCTGTGGAGGATTCATGTAGCTCATCTCCATCGGCCCGGCAGCCAGGGTGACGGGAGAGTCATGGCCGGCAAGGCGTGAGCCGTTTATGTATATGACAGAGTCGCCCTCGAAACGGTAGAGGATGCATTCGGAGGTGCTTCCCGGTGTGGGCCACGAGGAGAGGAGGGGAAACAGTTCTTTCTCGGGATCAATGCGTATTACCAGCACTCCGGCGAGCACAGTGTCGCCCTCCAGGGGCATCCTCATGGGTATGAGCATGTCAAGATGGAGGTAGGAGACTACCGGGGCCGTGTGGAACTCCGACATCGAGATTACCGGGTTGGAGATGGCTTTGGTGATGTTATTTCGGAGGAAGTCACCCATCACTGCTTCCGATTGTGGTACTGCCAGTCCCGGGCGGCCTCCGGCATCGACCAGCACGGCACCACCGAAGTCGTAGTTTTCAATGAGTGTCCTGAGGAGCTGTTCGAGTCTCGACTGTTCCCATTCGGCGCTCTCCTTGATGAACATGGCATCGACATTCTCCA
>CAZFIF010000156.1:0-5819 GCA_964519065.1 uncultured Rikenella sp. | reverse complement strand
ACCCGGCAAACGTCACCGTCAGCTATGCCTTCAACGAGGTTTACAACAGCGATCCGCGCACGGAGGTGGATGTGGAGCGGACCTACAGGGGTGGCATTGCCTATGACTTTGATGCCAGACCTAAGAACTTCACTCCGTTCCAGAAGTCGCGGCTGCTCAGCTCGCCGGCCTTCCGGCTTATCAAGGACTTTAACGTCTATCTCTTTCCGAAGCATATCACAGTGCGTACCGATCTCTACAGGTATTACAACGAGGTCAAGACGCGCAACATCAATAATCCCGATTTGCTTATCGACCCTGTCTTTACAAAGGATTTTCAGTGGACCCGGTTTTACGATATCAAATATGACATCACGAAGCAGCTCAAGGCGGACTTCACCGCCAGCAGCATAGCCAGGATTGACGAGCCGGCGGGAGGGGTAGACCGCAGGCGCTACCCTGAGCTGTTTGACGCATGGCGTGATTCGATCATGACAAACCTTGGTGACCTGGGGCGCACGACCAACTACTACCATCTGCTGAACGTCAACTACAATGTGCCGGTCAACAAGCTGCCGCTGCTCTCATGGGTGACCTCCAACGCGCGTTACAGTGCACGGTACGACTGGCTGGCGGGCACTATCTTCCCCGATTCGGTGAACATCAGGCCTGGCAATACAATCAAGAATTCGAACAACGGGCAGTTTACTGTGCAGGCCAACCTCACCAACCTCTACGGCAAGGTTAAATTCCTGAAGGAGATAGAGGCCAGCACGCAGCCGGGGGCCAAACGTCGCATGAGCCTCGGCTACGAGGAGGTGACACACAACAGGAGGGGGCTGATACTTAAGGCCGACAAGCCGCGTATCATCAACCATAACCTGGGTACCAGGGATGTGACGGTGACGGTCACCGACCGTGACGGCGCTCCTGTGAGCGGTAAGTTCAACATTGTCTCTGATGACCGCATTGACTACATCGCTGATGCTGACGTATCCAATGTCAGTGTCTCCGTCAAGGGCAGGGTGGAGAAGAAACCCGGCGTTGCCAGCATGGTAGGACGCTATCTTGTACGTGGTCTCATGGCGTTGCGCAATGTCTCAGCAACATATACCATCGAGCAGGGGCATATCCTTCCGGGCTATCTCCCCGGCACCACCTTCCTGGGTCAGGAGAACTACGGAGGCATGTCGTCGCCCGGATGGCGTTTTCTCCTGGGGCTTACAGACGAACGCTTCTTTGATGAGGCTGTCATCAACGGTTGGATCACTACTGACACTCTGCTGAATAATGCCGCTTCCTACAGCAAGCGCGAACAGTTTAATATCAGGGCCAACGTGGAGCCTTTTCCCGGCCTGCGGCTCGACCTGACGGCTGACAGACGCTACTCCGAGACGGTGGCATCATACCTCCGTGCCGACCGCAACGGCAACTTCCCTGACAGCACACGTAATACGCGTGTCACGGGTAACTTTACCATCTCGGTGGTGTCATGGGGCACCGCCTTTGAGAAGATACCCAAAACGGGCGACTATATCTCCCCGACATTCGAGAGGTTCAAGGAATACACCTCCGTCATATCACAGCGGAGGGGCAATGAACGTCGCCAGGCTGACAACAGCTATGATCCCTGGTTTGACCCTGTCACCGGCGAGCAGATAACAGGGCCCTATATGAGCGGATACGGCCAGACCTCGGCTGAGGTGCTCGTGCCGGCTTTCCTGGCTGCCTATACCAGGAGAGACCCGGGTAAAATCACCCTGTCACCCTTCCCCTCGATGATGCATATGATGCCTAACTGGAGGATCAATTTCGAGGGGCTGACAAAGTTCGAGGCAGTGCGCAAGATATTTAACTCGGTGAGCCTCTCGCACCAGTACAGGTCGACTTACACCATCGGTTCGTTCAATACCAGTCTCTATTATGATCCTGATGCATCAGGCATCAGCAGGATACGTGACCTGCAGTCGAACTTCATTCCACACTATGAGATCAACACGGTGACCATCAACGAGCAGTTCAGTCCCTTCATCAACATAGACCTGGGATGGAAGAACTCGCTGACCACCAGGATTGAATACCGGAAGTCGCGCACGGTGACCCTCAACCTGGCCAGCAACCAGGTGGCTGACATCAGGAATGATGAGATCACCATAGGAGCAGGGTACCGGTTTGATGATGTGGCCATCACCCTCAGCTCACGCACCGGCCAGCGTGCCCTGAAGAGCGATCTCAACCTGAAGGTTGACTTCTCCATCAGAGACAACAAGACGCTGGCACGCAAGCTGGTGGAGGCGGTGAACCAGCCTGTGGCAGGACAGCGGGTCTTTACCGTGGGCGCCACCGCCGACTATGTGCTGAGCGACAGGTTTAACCTGCAGATATATGCTGACCATTCGATGAACGATCCGTTTGTTGCCAACACATTCATGACCTCCAACACCAACTTCGGCTTCAGCCTGCGCTTCACGCTGGTACAGTGACCCCGGCCGCGGGTGCCTGCGGAAAAAAAGCGATAACCGGCCTTTAAATCTTAAAAAAGATGTATTTTTGACATCCTGATAACAAGAACTGAAGTCTAACAAAAAAAATATCAAGTGATGAATGTTCCGGCAAACCTGAAGTACACCAAGGATCATGAGTGGGTCCGCATCAATGGCAATGAAGCAGTCGTAGGTATTACTGACTTTGCACAGCATGAGCTGGGCGACATAGTATTTATTGAGATTGAGACCGTGGGCGAGAAGCTCGGGCACGGCGAGGTCTTCGGCACAGTGGAGGCCGTCAAGACAGTATCAGATCTCTTCATGCCTCTCAGCGGCACAGTCACTGAAAAGAATGAAGAGCTTGACGCCTCGGCGGAGCTTGTCAACAGTGATCCCTACGGTCAGGGGTGGATGATCAAGGTAGAGATTGACGATCCCTCTGAGATTGATGATCTCCTCGATGCCGAAGCATATAAGAAGCTTATAGGTGCCTGACAGATAATATCATGAGCACAAAAAAAGCTGCAGGGATGCAGCTTTTTTTTATTTGTGATTTCAGATTTTCGATTTTCGATTTGGTTGACGATTTCAGATTTTCGATTTAGGATTAAAAATTTTTTAATCAACAATCGCAAATCGCACATCGCAAATCCTACAGTGTCTTTTTAACCTGCACGGTCTGGTACCCTTCGATGACATCTCCGACCTTGATGTCATTGAAGCCTTCGATATTAAGTCCGCATTCATACCCTGCAGAGACATCCCTGACGTCATCCTTGAAGCGTTTGAGTGATCCCAGTTCACCGGTGTAGATGACAATACCGTCACGTATCACTCTGACCCTTGTGCTGCGTGTCACCTTACCGTCACGGACAAAGCATCCGGCGATGGTGCCAACCTTACCGATCTTGAATACCTCACGCACTTCGACGGTAGAGACGATCTCCTCCTTGATCTCGGGTGAGAGCATACCTTCCATGGCTGACCTGATCTCCTCGATTGCGTCATAGATGATTGAGTAAAGGCGTATGTCTATGCCCTCCTTCTCTGCCAGCTTCCTGGCGCTGAGCGAGGGTCTCACCTGGAAGCCCACGACGACGGCGTTGGATGCGGCAGCCAGGAGGATATCGGATTCGGATATCTGACCTACGGCCTTGTGGATGATATTGACCTGTATCTCTTCCGTAGAGAGTTTGATCAGCGAGTCGCTCAGCGCCTCCACCGATCCGTCGACGTCACCCTTGACGATGATGTTGAGCTCCTGGAAGTTGCCGATGGCAATACGGCGGCCGATCTCATCGAGGGTAATGTGCTTCTGTGTGCGCAGTCCCTGCTCACGTTGCAGCTGTGCCCTCTTGGTTGCGATATCCTTGGCCTCCTTGTCTGACTCCATCACATTGAACTTGTCACCTGCCTGCGGGGCCCCGTTGAGTCCCAGGATAAGCACCGGCATTGAGGGTCCGGCCTCGGTGATCTTCTGGTTACGTTCATTGTACATCGCCTTCACATGGCCGTAGTAGCTTCCTGCGATCACAACATCGCCCAGCCTGAGAGTGCCCGCCTTGACGAGTATGGTAGCCACGAAGCCGCGTCCCTTGTCGAGAGATGATTCAATCACAGTGCCGAGAGCAAATTTATCCGGGTTCGCCTTCAGCTCCAGAAGCTCAGCCTGCAGCAGCACCTTCTCGAGGAGCAGATCTATGTTTATGCCGTTCTTGGCTGAGATCTCCTGCGACTGGTATTTGCCTCCCCACTCTTCAACCAGGAAGTTCATGGCTGCAAGCTCCTCGCGAATCTTGTCGGGATTGGCGGTGGGCTTGTCAATCTTGTTGATGGCGAATATTATTGGCACGCCGGCAGCATGGGCATGGTTGATGGCTTCGCGTGTCTGCGGCATCACTCCGTCATCAGCCGCCACGACGATGATTACAATGTCTGTTATCTGTGCACCCCTGGCGCGCATGGCGGTGAAGGCCTCGTGACCCGGAGTATCAAGGAAGGTGATGAGCTTGTCATTGTCGAGCATAACGCGGTATGCTCCAATATGCTGGGTGATGCCACCGGCTTCACCGGCGATGACGTTGGTGTTGCGTATATGGTCAAGCAGCTTGGTCTTGCCGTGGTCAACGTGTCCCATCACTGTGACAATAGGCGGACGGGGCAGGAGGGTGGATTCATCATCTTCCTCTTCCCTGACGGCCTCCTGCAGCTCTGCGCTGACGAACTCCACGGTAAATCCAAACTCTTCAGCAAGCATAGCCATGGTCTCAGCATCGAGCCTCTGGTTGATGGATACGATGAGCCCAAGGCTCATGCATGTTGAAATGATTTCAACGACAGGCACATCCATCATAGTGGCCAGCTCGTTCACGGAGACGAACTCGGTGACCTTGAGGGTGCTCTTTTCGAGCTCTTGCTTCTCGCTCTCATCCTTCATCCGCTGGCTGACGGCATCTCGCTTGTCACGGCGGTGCCGTGCCACCTTCGACTTGCTCTTGCTCATCAACAGGTTGACATCCCTGATGTTCTTGTCAACATCTTCCTTGTCAACTTCAGGCCTGAGTGTGCGGAACGACTTCTTCTTATCGCCGCCGCGGTGATCCCTCTGTCCTGGCTTCCTGTCCTTCTTCTGTTCGGGGGCTGCCTGTCCGGGTGCAGCATCCACGGCAACTTTCTCACGGCTCTTGGGCTTGATGCGCTCACGCTTTTTCTTGTCGTCGCGCTTCTGACGCCCTTCGGCTGACTGATCCTTACTCCTTTTAACTTCGGGAATAAGCTCGATCTTGTCGATGATCTTCACGCCCGATAACTTCTCATATCCCGGACGGTATATCTCTGTCTCCTTCGGTTCCGGTATCTCGGCGGCTACGGGAGTCTCTGCCGGGGCTTCCTCCCTGGCTGCCGGCTTCTCCTCTGCAGGTGCAGGGGAAGCCTCCTCCTTTGCCGGCTCGCTCTTTTTGGCGGCACTCTTTTTCGGACTCTTCACTTTTTTGGCTGCCAGGGCCTCAAGATCTACCTTACCGACCACCTTGGGCTTCCTCGCCTCAACGGATGAGGTCTTGGTTACGACAGGCTCAGCAGTAGCAGCAACATCACTCTTCTCAGGGGCAACTTCAGGCTCCTTAGGTGTGACCCTGGCTGCCGGAGCAGCCTCTTCCCTGGGTTTCGGCTCCGGTTTGGTGATCTCAGTGAGAACATCCAGATGTTTCTTGTTACCGGAGATATCTGTTATGAGGACATCTTCGTCAGGCTCACCGGAATCGCCGGCACGTCCTTCATCAATATCCTCAATCGAGAGGGACTTTTTCGGAGTTATCTTCTCCTTGAGAGCCAGTTTCTCGGCATCCTTCTTGA
>CAZFIF010000155.1:0-5833 GCA_964519065.1 uncultured Rikenella sp. | reverse complement strand
CTGCCAGCCCGCCGGTGACGGCAGCGGTGGTGTCGGTGTCCCTGCCCAGGTTGACGGCACGCAGGACGGCCTCGCGGTAGCTGCCGGTGGTGAGCAGGCACCAGACAGCGGCCTCGAGGGTATGAACCACATAACCGCTGCTATGGATCTCCTCCTCCGGCAGGCGGGAGATGTCATGCTTCAGCAGACGGTCGAACACCACTATCTCGGGCGGATCGATGAGCAGCGCTGAGAGGTGACCGGCAATCGCGACCTGCATGTTACTGTAGATCTTAAATTTATCTTTTCCTTCGAGGATCTGCCTGGCAAACTCGAGGTAGTAAAAGCACGCTATCACTGAACGGATGTGCCCGTGTGTTATCGATGACACCTGCCTGGTTATCCCGAACCGTTCGTTGACAGGTCTGTCAGACATATAGAATAACAGCGGCAGTATTCTCATGAGCGAGCCGTTGCCGTTTGAAGCCTCGTCGTCGCTCCCCGCCCTGTCTGCCTGCATGCCCCTGGCAAGCCGTTCGATGGCTATCCTGGTGGTGTTTCCGACATCGAATACCTCGCCGTCTGCCGCCCAGAATGCCTCGCGGTGCCACCTGGTGAAATTCTGCCCTATCGCATTGATATCAAAACCCTCTGTCAGTGCCTCGGCGAGGCAGAAGGTGAGGGAGCTGTCGTCCGACCAGGTGCCGGGAGGGAGGTCGTATGTGCCGAAGCCCGTCATGCCGGTCACAGGATTGCGACTGATATCATCCCTGCTCTCAAACTCGACAGGGACGCCCAGCGCATCGCCAACGGCCACTCCGAAAAGCGCAGATTTTACTGCATATGCATAGTTATTTACATGGCCGGAATATTCCGGTCTTTGCATTCCTCCGTTCATCCAATCCTTTTATTCGTTCCCCCCTCTAAAGGGTGCCTCGTGAGTTAATTTAACGATCCAGGAATGGGAATAGTATAAAAGGAGACCGGCGAAAGAAAGAATTAAGCCATGCAGTAACGGCATGGCCGTACCGGATATATGGCTGGTATGGGGCATAGAACGTGCTGAAGGGGGCGAACATTACCGTAACTTCAGAAAGCACATGACCGGGTGCGGAAAGGGCACAAAATACTATATTTATGCTTTTGAAACAGTTCTATGGGCTTCTCATTAAAAGGATTTCTCTACCGGGTCTTCATTGACCCGCTGATAAACGGGCTTCGCAGAGGTGTCGCCTCGATGATACTGCCGGGAGAGAAGGTGGTCGACATCGCCTGCGGGACAGGAGCACTGTCGCTTGCAATGGCCCGGCATGCAGGTCACGTCACCGGAATCGATTTTTCGGAAGATATGATCGCCACTGCCCGCCGCACGGTGCAGAGACGCCGCGTCGCGAATGTCTCCTTTGTGCTGCTCGATGCAACAGATCTCTCATGTTACCCCGACCACAACTTCGATGTGGCCGTCTCGACCCTGGCAATGCACCAGTTTGAGACTGAGACGGCAGTGAGGGTCCTCGTGGAGATGCGTCGCCTTGCAGAAAGGATCATCATTGCCGACTACAACTGTCCCATGACCCCGGGACCGGCTGCATGGCTGGCCTGGGGCATAGAACGTGCTGCACGGGGCGACCACTACCGGAACTTCAGAAAGTACATGGCCGGGGGCGGAATGGAGAGGCTGGCGGCGGAGGCGGGCATGTCTGTAACTTCGAAGGTGAAGAGGGGCGAGGGCGTGTTCATGATAACAGAGATGTCATAAAAGGAAAATATCCATGTGTCTCCGCAATAATCCGGCGGATGGTGTGGTTACTTAAGCATAATATCCCGATATTCGGGAGTGGAGAACTTTTGCATATGATTTACATACCAAATAAAAACACCTGCACTGTCATGAAAAGAAAAGCTCTGTTTCTGGCCGGGCTGCTTGCCCTTGTAACCCTTATTTCCTGTTCAAAGGATGATGACCCCGTTAACTCATTTAAATTTGACGGAAAGAACTATCTTATTAATGATCTCTACCTGATTGAGGAGGTCTTCAATAAGGGTACCTCCTCCGAACTGCATGTTTTCCAGTTTATGTTCGGCAACGTAAGCAACGGTGACACTACCGTCCTTGCCCTGGCGTTACTTGATGATGAGGTCAACACTCTCGGGGGCAACTATCCGTCTGTGGGCTTCACAGATGAGCCGCAGCGGAGCGTCTATCCCTTTGGCCTGATTTTCCTCAGCGGTATCAACCTGGAAGGCGATTCCTACTACCTGACCGGTGATGGTGGCAGCGTTGATGCCAGGGTCCTGTCGAACGGACTCTACTCCGTGAAGATCAATAATCTGAGTGTTGGTACCTACTCATCAATAGGTGACAACACCTCTTACCAGGAGACAGGCACCGTCTCGGGGTCATACGAGGGTGTCATCCATAAGGAAGTTGAAGTGTTAACTGAAGGCAAGAGTGCGGTGGCCAATGCCAGGCTCAACTCGCTGCTGAAACAGGTCAGGTAGACTCTCCGGGCACCCTCGCCGGGGTGACCGGATTACCATGTGTAGCGAATACCCAGGGCGGTGCCCCATCCCAGGCCGTTGACGTCGCCCAGGAAATCCCAGATGGGACGGGCGTCAAGGCTGACCATCAAAGGTATTCCCCTGAAGTTGTATTCAATGCCTATCTGTCCGCCGAGGCCTATATTAATATAGCTGTTGTCATTATATCTGTCATAGGATAAGCTGGCGCCGGGACCGATAAACCAGCTGAACCTTCCCGGCAGGTTCAGGACCCAGTGGTACATTCCTACCAGAGCGATTCTGCTGTTGTCTGACCTGAAACCGAAGCTGGCATCAAGTTCCGTACGGTTACGGTCGCTGACACTTTTCTGGAATGAGATCTCAGCACCGTTGAAGTCGCCTCCACCGTAAAAACGCCCGCCCAGGGCATAGGGAGAGGTCTGAGCTGAGGCAAGGGCGCCAATAGCAAGAAATGCCATTAATATAAGAAGTCTCTTCATGATGTATAAATTTTGGTTTTTGCTGTAACAAATATTTCACAAATCATGCCAAAAGGCAAATTCAGGCAGAGCGACAGCAATGCAAATCGCTTTCTACATCTTATAGGCCCTGCAGGTGGCTTTGATGCCCTCCTCCCAGGGTGTGGCGCTGATGCCGAACCTGCGGGTGAATTTTGAGGAGTCGAAGAAGTAGTCGCGGTCATACTGGTAGATCATCTCACGCATCTCCTTCATGATGGGGATAATCAGTCCCAGCGGCTGCAGCATGAACTTCGGCAGGAGTGATATTCCCGGTTCAGCACCCATCTCCGAGGCTATCATCGTTATCATCTCCTTGCCTGTGACAGGGCGGCTCTCTGTAGGCAGATGCCATACCTGTCCGTATGCATCGGGGGTGTTGCCCAGAAGGGCCGTTGCCTTTGCGGCATCAGGGGTGTAGGTGAAGGAGTGCCTGATATCGGATCTGACGAACCACATGGCCTTCTTGCCTTCCCGGAGGTTCTTCATCACCATCTGCGTGATGAAGTTGTTGTTGTTGTCAGGTCCGTAAAAATCGGCTGATCGTGCTATAAGTGCCTGAATCCAGCCCTCTTCGACAGCCTTCAGCAGCATCTCCGAGATCCTTTTCCTCACCGCTCCCTTGCGACTCGGAGGATTGATGGCGGTATCCTCGGTCATGTGTGATATCTGGTCCTTGTCGTACATGTAGACGTTGTCAAAGAAGACCAGCTTTGCACCGTGTTTCGCACATGCATCAACAGTACTCCTCATCAGTGTAGGCCATTTCTCCTCCCACACTTTCGCCTTGTATTCAAAGCCCACCACGAGATAGACAACCTCCGATCCGTTCACGGCCCTGTCGACAGCTCCTGGCTGCGTCAGGTCGGCGGCCATGAGCTCATCGGTTTCGTTTACCCTTAGTGGCTTGCGGCTTACCAGCCGCACCCTGTCGGTGTATGACATGAGCTCCCTGGCAAGAAGCTTACCTATGGTTCCGTTGGCACCAAGTATCGTCTGCATGATTTTCAGTTTTCTGTTACTGTAAAGTACATAGATGACAAAATTAAGCAGAAAATGTTTCCGGCGGACGACAGTTTTTAATGGTGAACAGGCAAAACGACGGGGCGACTCTGTTGATCACTATTCCCTTTTCAGGGTATTGACCGGGTTGGTGCCTGCAGCTTTCACAGATACCAGGCTGGTGGTGATGAGGGCTATCAACAGGGTGATCACCAGTGAGGCCAGGAACTTGTCAAGCAGAGTCTGAATATCTGCATTGAGGCAGGGGAGGTTTTAATAATTAACGGTTGAGGAGCACTATTGTGTGAGAAAAACTCCTGATATTGCAGAAGCCATCCTGAGGATGCCCGGAGGCAGCAGGTCATCCTGCAGATTACCGGATGCGGAAGGTCATCCTGAGAGTTCCCGCAGGAGGCAGGTCCACCTGAGTGTTCCCGCAGGCAGCAGCTCAACCCGAGGCCGCCCCCTGTCGGCAGGTTGTCCTGCAGATGCCCGCAGGCGGAGTGTAACAGATAAATATTAAGAGGCCGGAATAACGGTTGGATACTTATGCTTAAAGGACTGTATATCACGATTACAAAACCGGTAATATCCCTGTCCCTGAAGGTGATATCGTGGATTGGCCGGAGACTCTCTCCGGGGTCGTACGGCACCTGCCACAGGGCATCATTGATTCATGACGGACTGGAACGCACTTTCATTCTGTATGTCCCCTCTTCATATGAGGGCTCTGTTCCGATGCCCCTGGTGATTGCCCTCCATGGCAGGGGAGTGGACGGCGAGGGCATGATAATGGTCACGCGCAAGGGTTTTGACAGGCTGGCTGAGAGGGATGGATTCCTGGTGGCTTATCCCGACGGGATAGAGCTGAACTGGAACGACGGCAGGAGGGACCAGGAGGTTGATGACCGTGCTCACAGGGAGGATATCGATGATGTGGGCTTCATCGCTGCCCTTACAGAGATGATGGTAAGCGATTACAATGCAGATCCCCGCCGTATTTACGTCACAGGCATATCCAACGGAGCGATCATGTCATACCGCCTGGCGTGCGAGTTATCGCATAAGATAGCAGCCATAGCTGCCGTAGACGGCAATATTCCACTGCGCTTTATCGACGATTGTTCGCCGTCGAGGCATATACCTGTGCTGGCCATAAACAATGTGGATGACCCGGTGGTGCCGTTTGAAGGAGGGGAGATATACGGGCACTTTGGCAGGGAGATGCTTGGGAGGGTGTTGTCCGTGGATCAGTCCATAGAGTACTGGGTGAAAAAGAACGGCTGTTCACCCGTGCCTGTTGTCACCGAAGAGCCTGACAGGGATCCGGCAGATGGGACAAGAGTGACCAGGAAAGAATATGTCAACGGAGATGACGGCACCGAAGTGATCCTTTACGTCGTGGATGGTGGAGGGCATACATGGCCGGGCGGGCTTCAGTACCTGCCCTCACGCGTCATAGGAAAGACCAGCAGGGATATCGACGCCAGCGAAGTCATCTGGTCATTCTTTAAAGGACAAAAGCTCAAGGAATAGTAGTGCGATTGATTACCCGGAAAGGCTGCAGTTGCATTCATCATGCTCTGTTCTTATGACTGTGACATTCTTCTGAACGCTATGGCGTGGGAGGGGCAATAGCAAAAAAAACCGGCTTCCGCCGGTCTTTTCTGCTCTCAGGGGTACAGGTCAGTTAACGCCCATCTCCTTAAGGAGGAAGCCGGCATTGCCGAACTTATCCGTCACGAAGAGCACATACCTGAAATCGACAGCTATGCACCGCTGCAGGGCGAAGTCGTACTGCCAGTCGCTGGTCATTGCCTCCCAGTTACCGT
>CAZFIF010000154.1:4447-5833 GCA_964519065.1 uncultured Rikenella sp. | reverse complement strand
GAGGGAACAACCTGTTCTACAGTCGCCGCATCGGTCTTAGCGAAGGCCATCCAGTCAGGATTTATGGGGGTGCCAGGCTGACAGGAAGAGTGAATAAATGGGATCTTGGTATCCTGGATATGCAGACGGCTGCCTTTGATGAGAAACCGGGTGAAAATTTCGGTGTGATACGGGCCAAGAGAAGCATCCTTAACAGTAACTCGTACGTTGGCACGATGGTGACGAGCCGCCTGGGAACAGACGGCTCATACAACTTCGCCTACGGCCTTGACGGTCAGCTTAAGGTCACCGGTGACGAATACCTTACAGTCAGATGGGCTCAATCGTTTGAAAACGATTCTGTTAACAGGGTCTTCGACCTGTCCCCGTCACGATTACTGCTTAACTGGGTACGTCGAAAACAGAAGGGATTTGCATATGACCTTGCATATACATGGTCAGGCGACCGGTTTAATCCCGGTATAGGATTTGAAATAAAGGATAACTATCACGGCTGGAGAACAATAGCACAGTACGGATGGCTGCCCGGAGAAGAGGCGGCTTTAAGGTACCATAAGATAATGGTCACCGCGTACACCTTCTGGAACACGGCAACTCAATTACGCGAGACCGTCGACGGAATGATGACATGGTACTTCGAGGGTAAAAGTGGCAATTCAGGTAACGCCGCTCTCAACTTTTTTCTTGAAGATATCATTGATACCCTGATGTTGGGTAATGATCAGGCATCAGTGCCTCCCGGAAGATACTCCTTTGCATACATCAGCGCCGCTTATAATACAAACTATGCCCATGCTCTTTCAGCCAGCCTTACAGCAGAAGCCGGAAGGTTTTATGATGGAATGAAGATTTCACTATACTCTGAACCCACTATTAACATCGGAAGCGATTTTGACCTCGGGCTGACCTATTATTTTGACCTCGTGAAATTCCCGGAGAGGAATGCAGGGTTTACCAACCATATTGTCGGATTTAAGGGATTATGGACCTTCACTACCAAAACATCACTCATGGCTTTTGTCCAGTATAATACTGCTATTGACAGGGTGGTTTCCAATATCAGGTTCAGGTACAATCCCAAAGAGGGAAATGATTTCTACCTGGTGTGGGACGAAGGAGTGAATACCGATCCGGGGGGTGAGACACCCAGGATGCCCCTTACTTCAGGCAGAACGGTACTGTTGAAATATACATACACTTTTAGATTCTGACATTCTGCCTGATCATCTCTGGATTCCCGACTTCAGGGGATTCTTTGTAAATTGTGTCGACTATTGGAGATATGAAGCCCTCAATGATCATATTGCTGCTGATACCATTCACCCTGTACGGCCAGCTCAAAGACCCATACCAGGCTGAACGCAACAAAATGGTATCCAGCCAGAT
>CAZFIF010000154.1:0-4347 GCA_964519065.1 uncultured Rikenella sp. | reverse complement strand
GCCGTGCTGGCGGAGATAGTAGACAGTGTATATACCATTGAGATAGTACCCGGGCTGGCACGCGAGTCGGCAGCACGCCTGAAGGTGCTCGGCTATGAAAATATCATTGTAAGGCAGGGCGACGGCTATAAAGGGTGGCCTGAACATGCTCCGTTTGACATTATCATAGTCACGGCAGCGGCTGATCACATACCGCAGCCTCTCAAGGATCAGCTGGCCGAGGGTGGTCGCCTGGTGATGCCCGTGGGCAATCCGGCTACTGTACAGGAACTGATCGTCCTCACCAAACGTAAGGGAAGAATGACAGAGCAACGACTGGAACCGGTGCGCTTCGTGCCTCTTAAAAGACTCGGGGAAAAATAATCCCGTAAAGCAGAAAACTCTAATTGCACTGAGCCCTGCTCTGCCAGACAAAACCGCGGGATGGCGGTGAATGCTGGTGTCCTCCCGCGTCGCGGGGCTCGTCACTACTTTCCTTATATTATGTATTCTCCATGCCCCACCTGTCTGCCCACCTCCGGGAGCCGAAGCTTCAGCGCAGGCATCTGTAGGATACTTCACCTTCCAACCCGATGACAGATGCTCAATCTGTCCACCTATTGGTTGATGATGTGCGATAACATACCATGAATACTAACCCAAACCCTGCCTTTGCTCATTTGCTGTTGATTCATTGCATTGACTTTGGTTACTTGTAGAAAAACCTCAGGAGCTATGAAATATTCAGTAATTCTTAAAGCAATAGTTGCCATACTGCTCTGCTGCTCTCCTGAATTAAAAGCCCAGTATGACGACTGTAATAAGACAAAAGTTGCTGTATCGGTAGACATTGTTGACGATGTTGATAATTATGAATGGTTGACAAACGATTATGGGGATCGTCCTAAAGATGAATGGAATGGTTTTGTCACAAAAATGGTTGTTCAGATTCTTGCAGAATACGAACCGGAAATCACCTTTTTTGCTTTAAGTGAAAGCAATGGAGAGCATCATTATCTTTTCGAAGCGAATTTGAGTTTAAATATTATTGAAGACGATGATGGAAATGAATCTACCGGGTACTGGATAATAGCGTCACTGATTGCTAATGCCAATTGTATTCCAAACCGTAATTGGGTGCTTGATGTCTACGATGCAATAGATCGTGAGCTCAAACAATCCATAAAGAACATGGTATCTCAATTCTCTCCAATGGACAGAAATATTGTACGGTATGAGGAAGATCACCCTTCAGCACCCAGGGATCCGGAACTGAACATTGATATTAAAGAGGAATATATATCTCCCCTTGATAAAGAATCCCGAAAGACGAAAGTGAATGCGAAAGTATATGACTGTCGGGGAAACCTGGTCTGTGATAAGAAAGGACACGGCCAGCCTGTATATTACCAGGATAACATTGACAGGCTCGATTTAAAGATAGGCCATTGCGAGGGTGGGTATCATTTCGGAGATTATATGGTCATTATTACCTATAAAGATTGTAATAATGAGGGTGAATACAAGCTAGAGAAAGGTGTTGAAGCAGAAAAGAAAAACATCCGTTTTAAGACCTGCTCGCTGGGTGGACCACTAGAAGGATATGTAGTAGAAGAAGAGGAACTGATAATACGGGGTCTCGAGATTGAGGTGAAGCCCGACCGTAAGGAAATCGAAAAAGAGGAACAAACAAAAATTGTCATAACATTTAATGAAACTGACCCCGACGGATCCAAGTATGCGGTGGAAGGCAAAGACCTTGATGTCACGATTAGCGGTCTTGTAAATGGCAAAATAAAACCGGAAAACGGTTACACAACAAACAGTGAGGGCAAGGTTGTGCTTGATTATAAATCCGGAAGCAATGATGAAAGAATCATGGTAACCGCCAGTTTTCAGCCCGAGGATTACCCGGATAAAGCTGAAGGAAGGGGTTCAGTTATAATAAAACCTCCTGTATTCGACGCCAGAATTTATGTTTCTGGGAAATATGACAAAACAATTAACACATCCCGTGAGGATAATAAAAATGAAGAGGTACAAAAACATTATTTGAAAGAATCAATACAGGCGTCGGCTACTATTTTTCTAACCCTGACAGAATCCCAGGAAATGCCAATATTCAACCAGACCTGGCAATATTACAAACCCACCAGTGTAAGCCTCTCCGGATTTAGCTATAACTCTGAAGAAAACAGATACAGTGCAGGCCCCAAATATGAGACCACTGTCGATTATCACCGTAGTGTAAACAAACATGAATTGGAAGGTAAAGAACATGTCTCACAGATACCCTGGATACTTGTGATTGATAATGAAACCGGGAAGGCAGTAAAATTTGTTCCGGCAGGATTTAATGTAGCATATGAAATTAATGAAACAGAGAATATTAACAGTGTAATATATACTGACCACGGCCCGGAAAGAGATTCAAAAACCAGCAAAAAAACCAGGGAAAGATCATTCGCTCTGGGTCCGGTTGCAGAAGAAGTCCCTGACCCTACCATTAAAACCTCAGATACCTGGATCCAGGATTACTTAAAAGACCAGGGGGTTGAAATACCAGGGGGTGTGCCAATACCTAATGTTTCAAACCAGGAAACGGTGAAAGAAATACATCCAGATATTCTGGTAAAGCATGGCGATGGTAAAACAAGTTTTGGCGGTGATGGCAGCCGCAACATAAAGAAAGAACTTGAAGATGGCTACGAGGAACAGAATTTCCACTACAACTGGAGTATGACTGTTAAAAAGAGAAAGTAGATATCCAACCAAATGAGTGGCAGATTACAATTTGCAATTATTTTTTTCAAGTCGCCAGAATACCTCAATATAGTACCGAGATTCTGTGGCAGGCTTTCGCATTCGCACCTTGCGGAGATTTATTAGGCCAAACTGTTATTTCATATGAATAATCAGAAAGAGTTATCAGAGCAGGAAGAAAAAATAATGCTCCTCATAAAGGGAGGTCTAATCAACGAGGAGGTGGCTTCTGTTCTGGAAAAATCACCCGGGTCGGTAAAGTACCATTTGAAGAAGATCTACCGGAAACTGGGCGCCGGAAACCGGGTGGAGGCAATAAACAAATTCAATTCAACAATAAACACTAAAAGATGAGATCATGAAAAAAGTAATCTTTATTTTGATTGCGGGCGGATTGTTATTCAGCCAGGTCGATCCTGCAGCCGCACAGATCAAAGACCCCGTTAAGACAGCTGAAGAGAAGGGTGAGAACAGGGTGAACCGAGGAATTGACAGGGGTATTGACAAAGGATTTGACAAGATTGAGGAAGGCATTGGCAGCCTCTTCAAAAAGAAAAACAAAAAAGACAAAAACAAAAATGGTGAAGCGGCTGAGGATCAAGGACAGGCTTCCGACACAAAACAATCAGCTGCTTCGGGCTCTTCAGCCGGAAAGCAATCAGGTCCTACCCTCAACTGGGCTAAATATGATTTTGTGCCAGGCGACAAAATTATTTTTGAGGACAACCTCGAAGGAGAGGTGAATGGCGAGTTCCCTTCACGATGGGATCTGTACAAAGGCAACGTTGAGATCGCAGAGTTCGGGGGTGAAAATGTGATCATTTTTCAAGTCGGATCTGAGATTGTACCTTTTATGAAAAATCCTGCACAGGACTATCTTCCTGACATCTTCACACTGGAGTTTGATTGTTATTTTTCCGAAGATGAAAACTACCAGAACTATACGATTTTCTTTAACGATAGAAAAAACCAAAAAGGTACCGGGATAGATGATGTAAAGACCTACTGGAACCAGATGTCACAAGGGTCATTCCAGGGCTGGTACCCTGATGCAAGCAAATCATCTTTTTGCAAAACCGAAGGCTGGTATCATGTCGCTCTGTTATTTAACAAGAGGTCATTGAAAGCCTATTTAAACGATACCAGGCTGCTGAATGTGCCAAATATCAGCGGCAATCCTCAAGGCATAACTATTTATGGAAGCTATTCCAGCAACGAGGAAAAAAGGAATATGATAAAAAATATTCGCTTTGCCGAAGCCGGTCAGAAACTGTATGAAAAGTTCCTGCAAGATGGCAAGATCATCTCCAATGGCATTCGCTTCGATGTGAACAAAGCCACCTTACGGCCTGAATCAATGGGCATAATCAATGAGATCGTCACCCTGATGGAAGATCATCCTGACATCAATTTCAGTGTGGAAGGCCACACAGACAGCGACGGTGATGATGCCTTAAACCAGACGCTCTCAGAGCAGCGTGCTGCCACTGTGGTAAGCACTCTTAAGAAGCTGGGGATTGACGCCAACCGTTTAACATCAAAAGGATGGGGTGAGAACAAGCCTCTCGACTCAAACGCCACCCCTGAGGGCAAGGCTAACAACCG
>CAZFIF010000153.1:1923-5929 GCA_964519065.1 uncultured Rikenella sp. | reverse complement strand
GTCTCGGCGCCAACGGAACCGGCAATATACCGTCGTTCACTGCCACCAACGGCGGCACATCGCCGGTGACGGCCACCATCACCGTCACGCCTTCTTTTGAGGGCTGTGCCGGCACGCCGCAGACATTTACCATCACCGTCAACCCGAGCGGCCAGGTCAATGACCCGGCAGACCAGGTGAGGTGCAACGGGGCAGCCACGGCAGCGGTTACCTTCACCACCAACCGCACAGGCGGCACCACTACCTACTCATGGAGCAACAGCAACACCACCATAGGTCTCGGGGCCAACGGCACGGGTGACATACCGTCGTTCACTGCCACCAACAGCGGCACAGCGCCCGTCTCCTCCATCGTCACCGTCACACCTTCGTTTGAGGGTTGTGCCGGTACGCCTCAGAGCTTCACCATAACTGTTAATCCTACTCCGGTGCTTACCAGCACCCTGACACCCCCGGCTCTGTGCAGCAACAGTGCATTCACCTATACACCGGCTTCGCTGACAGCGGGTACGACTTTCAGCTGGACGAGGCTGGCGGCGGCAGGCATCACTCCTGCCGGACCTGTCTCCGGTGTCAATGGTGTAAGTGAGACCCTCAGGAACTTCAGCTCCGCCACCATCCCTGTCACCTATGAGTATACGCTGACAGCCAACGGCTGCAGCAACGTGCAGAATGTGGTGGTCAATATCAAGCCTGAGCCTGTTATCTCCAATCAGTCAACCGCAGTATGTTCGGGCGAAACCCTGACATGGCGTATACTGCTTGACAACTTTGTCAACCCGGGAGACAATGTAACCTTTACCTGGCCTGCTCCCGTGCTTTCCGGCGGGCTCTCCGGCGGAACGGCACGCAGTGTGCCGTCATCAGCTGATATGACGGACACATTCGTCAATACCTCCGGCCTGGCTGAGACTGCAACTTACACCGTCACTCCGGTATATAACGGATGCGTCGGTGAAGCCAGGGATATCGTTGTCACCGTAGGCTCACAGCCTGTCCTGGGCAACCTTGACATGTTTGCCTGCAGTGCGGTGCCGACAGGGCTTATCCTTGCCGTGGCGCCAACATCCTCGCCGGCCACTACCTATGATATAGATCTGATAACCGTTCAGGCAGGACTCGTCCCTGCCGTTGGCAACGCCGTTGCCGCCCCCGGTATTGTTGACCCGAATTACCTGGCCAATGACCGGTTCACGAATCAGACCGGTGTCAACAGGACGGTGACCTACCGTGTCAGGCCTGTCTTCGGTACTACATGTATCGGAGACTGGGTGAATGTGGTTGTGACTGTCAGGCCACAGCCGGTAATACTGCCGGGACAGGCCCAGACAGTATGCTCCAATACGGCAGCATCACGTGAGATACTTCTTGTTCCTGTCAACACACCTGCAGGCAGCACTTTCAGCTGGCCGCTGCCGGTGATGTCAGACGGATCTGCCCAGGGTACTACAGGCACCAATGTGCCGGCTGACCCTGCAGGAACAGCTCACATAACTGATACATTTGAGAACTACGGTGCCGCGCCGATCACTGCCACATACACCGTCACCCCGTACAGCTCGTTCAGCTGTGCCGGTACTCCCGTGGATGTGGTCATTACCGTCAATCCAGAGCCTGCTGCTCCTGTGATAACGGGAGACGACATGCTCTGCACCAATCAGACCAGTGTAGTCTATACGGTGCCGCTCACATCAGGCTCATCATACACCTGGACCGTGCCGGCGTCTGTAGGCACAAAGACCTTTGACGCCAACTCAAACGCCATAATAGTCACCGCCGCCGCATCTGCCGGCAGCGGGACCATAACGGTCACGGAAACCAACAGTTACGGTTGTACAGGTATTGCCGGCACCTTTGACGTGGATGTTCTTGCTCCGTCGCCTGTCTCCGCAATAACCGGCGATGATGTTGTCTGTGCTCTTGAGACTGCCGGCTATTCTGTCCCGAACAATGCCGGGTCAATATACACATGGACACTGCCGGCCGGGGCTGCCCTCATAGGTGATCCCTCGGCTGCCTCGATAACCGTTACCTTTGGCACCGTCAGCGGAAACATCTCGGTGCGCGAGGTCAATGCCGCAGGATGTATCACTAACCATACTCCCCTGCCTGTGACCGTACGGCCTCTGCCGACGGCCATAATAAGCAACAGCGGAACTATTTGTGCCGAGGGCACTCATCCGATAAACATTGCACTTACGGGAACGGCTCCGTGGAGCGTGGTCTATGCCATCAACGGTGCTGACCAGCCTGCGATACCCATCGCAGCAAGTCCTTATACCCTTATTGTCACCACCGCCGGCAACTACACGATTACCAGTGTCACCGATGCCAACAACTGTACAAACATCGGTATCGGCAATGCCACGGTATCGCATTACCCCGTACCTACGGCTACTATCAGCGGCAGTACGGAAATGTGTTCAGGAGGGTCAGCAGTCATTACTATAACCCTTACCGGCGCTGCGCCGTATGACTTTACCTATACTGACGGAACGACACCTGTTACCGTGACAAATCATCCTTCGGGGATTTACACTGCTACGGTTACACCGGTTTTGAACAGCACCTATACCATTACGGCGATGAATGACGACCATGGCTGCCTGGGTACAATCTCAGGAGCTGCTGTCATCACCATCAACCCGAAACCGGTGCTCACCCTGACAGGCACCAATCTGCTCTGTTTCGGAGACAACAGCGGAGCGATTGATCTTACGGTAAGTGCCGGAACGGCACCGTTCAGTTTTGCATGGACCGGTCCGGGCGGATATACTGCAGGGACAGAGGATATATCAGGTCTCCAGGCAGGTTTTTATGCGGTCACGGTGACCGACAGCAAGGGATGCTTCACTACCGGTAACATCACCCTGACGCAACCAACGGTACTAACCCTCTCGAAATCGGGTGATATTGCACTGCTGTGCAACGGAGCCGCAGACGGTGCGGGGAGCTTTACGGCCGCAGGAGGAACACTGCCCTACAGCTTTGCAGAACTGGTTAACACCTCAGGTGCAACTCTTACCATAGCATCTCCTTCTGTTGCAGTAACCAACGCTGCTGCCGGTACCATCACGGTCAGGGTCACTGACGCCAACGGGTGTACGGCAGAATCAACCATTCTTGTAACCGCACCGCCGGCTCTCGGTGTGACGGCCACGCTCTCGCTGAGCATAGAGGGAAGTCACAATATCAACTGTTTCGGAGGTCATACAGGTACTATCAGCACCACTGTCACAGGAGGTGTCGCACCATACCTGTATTCATGGTCGACGCCTGACGGCAGCGGCCTTACTGCCGGCGCATCGAACCAGAGCGGCCTGGCAGCGGGGACCTATAATCTCACTGTCACCGACGCCAACGGCTGTATAACCAGCGGCTCATGGATACTGACCCAGCCCACCGCGCTGACAGTCGGTGTGACGACTGACGACAGTCTCATCGGAACCTGTTCCAGTGCACAGCTCACTGCAACAGTCGCCGGAGGTGTAGAGCCTGCCGGTGGGTATATCTACAGCTGGTCACCTGCTGCAGGACTCAGTGCTGCCAACATAGCCAATCCTGTTGCCACACCTGCTTCAACCACCACCTATACTGTCACCGTCACTGACGCCAACGGATGTATCAAAACAGGCTCCGTAACGATAAATGTTGCCCCTGTTCTTACAGCAGTGGCTTTTGCTGATGACAACCTCATAGGTGAATGTCCGACTTCAAATACCCAGCTGCATGTCAACGTGAATGGCGGAGAGGCACCCTACAGCTTCAGCTGGATGCCTGTCGCCGGCCTTTCCTCAGCGATTATACAGGATCCTATAGCCAAGCCTGCTGCCACAACCGTATACACTGTAACGGTGACCGATGCCAACGGATGTACTGCATCGTCCAATGTCACCGTCAACGTGGCCCCGGTACTTGATGTGACGGTCACGGTTGATGACAACCTTATAGGTACCTGCCCCACCTCGGTGGCTCACCTCAGTGCCACTGCCACTGGCGGTGAAGG
>CAZFIF010000153.1:0-1823 GCA_964519065.1 uncultured Rikenella sp. | reverse complement strand
CCACTGACAGGTCTCGATGACAGTAACATCAAGACGCCTACAGCCAAGCCGGCAGTCAACACCACCTATACGGTAACTGTCACTGACGCCAACGGCTGTACTGCCACTTCCAACATACTCATCACCGTACGGCCGGCCCTTACCCTTAGCCTGGCTGTTGATGACAGCTCCATAGGCACCTGCCCGGGGTCTGAGGCTCATATCACCTCCACCGTCGGCGGTGGGGAGCCGGGATATACATATCTCTGGACCCCGGCTGCCGGACTCAGTTCCGATATCGATCCCAACCCGACGGCCAAACCGGCAGCAACCACGACTTATACTCTTACCGTCACAGATCAGAATGGCTGCTCTGTCTCAAGGGATATCACCATCACTGTCGTTCCTGCCCTGACTGTCACTGCTTCGGCAGCTGATCCTCTGATAGGTACCTGTCCGACTTCAAATACAACGCTCAATGCCGTTGCTCTCGGAGGGGAACCGGGCTACACCTACAGCTGGTTGCCTGTTGCAGGCCTTGATAATCCTGCCATTCAGACACCGCTTGCCAAGCCGCTGGTGACCACCACCTACACCGTTACCGTCACTGACAACAACGGCTGTACGGCAACAGCCGATGTCACCGTTACCGTGGCACCTGACCTTACTGCCACGGCTACCGCTGATGACGGTACCATAGGGACCTGTCCCACCTCGGTGTCTCATCTTGACGTGACAGCCACAGGAGGAGAGCCCGGATATATATATCTATGGTCTCCGGTGGCAGGTCTCAGTGACCCGAACAGCAAGACGCCGACGGCCAAGCCGGCCAATACCACCACCTATACCGTCACCGTGACTGACGTCAACGGTTGCCAGGCAACAGCCAACGTGACTGTTGTTGTGGCTCCGGTGCTGAACGTCACTGTCACCGCTGATGATTATAACATTGGCACCTGTCCGTCATCCAACTCTCAGCTTACTGCAACAGCCTCCGGCGGTGAACCGGGATATACTTATCTGTGGTCACCTCTCACCGGGCTCAGTGATGCAAACATTGCCAATCCTGTTGCCAAACCGGCTGTGACCACCACCTACACTGTCCTCGTCACTGATGTCAACGGGTGTACGGCAACGTCATCGCTGACCATCACGGTGGCGCCTGTTTTATCAGCCACGGCCACGGCAAGTGATCCTAATATAGGAACCTGCCCGACTTCAACGAGTACTCTTGACGTCATCGTCACGGGAGGAGAACCGGGTTACACCTACAGCTGGACGCCCATCACGGGCCTCAGTGATCCTCTGATCAAGAATCCCGTTGCCAAGCCTGCCGTCACCACCACCTATACCGTGACAGTGACGGACAATAATGGATGTACGACTACTGCACCTGTTACTGTGACCGTGTTGCCTGATCTTATTGCCACTGCTACCGCTGATGACCTTATCATCGGCACCTGTCCGGCGTCCAGATCCAATATTAACGTTACAGTCACGGGAGGTGAGGCCGCCTATACCTACAGCTGGCTGCCGGTTGCGGGACTCAATAATCCGAATGTGAGCAACCCCGTTGCCAAGCCTGCTGTCACCACCACCTATACTGTCACGGTGACTGATGCCAACGGCTGCCAGGCAACGGATGATATCACAATCATCGTACAGCCTGTCCTTACCGTCACCGCCACCGCTGATGACTATATCCTCAGCACCTGTCCGACCTCTGTGGCGCAGCTTACTGCCACCGCCCTCGGCGGCGAAGAGCTTCCCGGCGGCGGTTACTTATGGAGCTGGGCACCCTCAACAGGCCTCAGTGCAACTGATATACCCAATCCTGTTGCCAA
>CAZFIF010000152.1:0-6020 GCA_964519065.1 uncultured Rikenella sp. | reverse complement strand
GAAACCTGGCTTATCGCCGCAGCTTCTTCTTTGAAAAAGGTGGCTTCGGCCCGCACAACCATATCATGTCAGGTGATGACGATCTCTTCGTGAACCGGAATTCCACCCCCGACAATGTCAGCCTGATGCTCTCGCATGATTCGTTTACCCTGTCTGTTGCGGAGAGGAGCATCACCTCATGGGTAAAGCAGAAGAGAAGACACTTCCTTGCAGCTGCCTACTACAGAAATAAAGATAAGGTGAGGCTCTTCCTGGAGCCCTTTTCCAGGGTTGCCTGGTACGGAGTGCTGGTCACGCTGGCGCTGATTACCGCATTCTGGCCCGTGGTGGTTACGATAGCCCTGGCGCGCCTGGTAATGCGCTCCGTCATTCTTAAAAGAGCGTCAGCCACATTCAACGAACGCGGCTTATGGTTTAATTCGCTCTTTTTTGATATCTTGGCGCCATTGATTAACGGAGTCCTTTACCTGACATCTACCGGAAGAGGCAGGAGGAGGATAAAGACATGGAAGTAGAAACAGGCTTATCGGAAAAAGCGCAGTATGACCTCAGGGTCATTCACCGGGCACTCAACGGTGAGAGCAGGGCCTACACTGAGTTGCTCAACAGGTACCGCGATTCAGTCTATTATGTCATGCTCAGAATGGTCAACAACCCCTCTGATGCGGAGGATCTTACCATCGAGGCATTCGGAAAAGCCTTCCACAACCTGGCAAAATATGTACCTTCCCATGCCTTCAGCACATGGCTCTTCCGTATCGCCACCAACAACTGCATTGACTTCATGAGGCGAAAGAGCCAGAGCCCAAGACCTTTTGACCATGAAGAAGGAGAAGAGTCAGAGGTAGAAGCTACCGTTGCCTCCGACACCAGGGGTCCTGACGAACTGATGATAGACAGGGAGACGGCAGCTTCACTCAACAGGATAGTCAAGGCTCTCAAGCCGCGCTATCGCCGCCTCATTGAACTCCGTTACTTCGAAGAGTACTCCTATGAAGAGATCGCCTCGGAACTCAGCCTCCCGATCGGAACGGTGAAGGCTCGCCTCTTCAGGGCTAAAGTTCTCATCTATAACACGGTCCGGAATAAAAAGAGCGGAATTTGACCACCGTCACCCAAAAATACTTTCCGTCGCTCACCGAAGAGCAGCGCCGTCAGCTCTCATTGCTGCCCTCGCTCTACAGCGAGTGGAATGAAAAGATAAATGTCATCTCCAGGAAGGATATAGAAAACTTCGCTGTTAATCACCTGCTGCACAGTCTTGCCATAGCCCGCCTCATCTCTTTTCTTCCCGGCACCACCGTGGCGGATATCGGCACCGGGGGAGGACTCCCGGGAATACCCCTGGCAATTCTCTTCCCGGACGTAAAATTCACCCTCGTCGACTCAATCGCCAAAAAGATAAAAGTAGCCAGGGAGATAGCTGCAGCTGCCAGGGTAGGCAACGTAACGGCCATCGCCGCAAGATCGGAAGATATCACCGGCAGTTATGATTTTATTGTCGGCAGGGCCGTGACGGAGATGAGCCGGTTCGTGAATATTACCCGGCACCTTCTCTCACCACGCTCCTTCAACATCCTGAAAAACGGGTGGATCGTTCTCAAGGGTGGTGATCTCACCCGTGAACTCGAACCCTTTGCGGCAGAAAGCACGGTTATCCCGGTAAGCCGCTGGTTTGACGAACCTTACTTTGAGACCAAAAAAGTGGTCTACCTGCCACGCTGAGAGAAAAAAAATTCCCTGCCTGTTATTTATTTCAAATTAATGACTACCTTTGCAGTCTTAAAAAAGGGAAAGTAAACAACATAATTCAAGTAACAGATGAAAAGGACATTTCAGCCGTCAAGAAGGAGGAGGAGCAATACTCACGGATTCAGGGAGAGAATGTCAACACCCAACGGCAGGCGTGTGCTTGCTGCTCGCAGGGCCAAGGGCAGGAGGAAGCTTACCGTCTCCGATGAACCGGGAAAGAAGAACTGAAAGGCTGACTGACAATAAAAAAATGACCGTCTTAATGAACAATTAGGGCGGTTTTTCTTTTCTATTCCGGCATACTGAGGTTAAATTTGTCAACACTGGTGCAATGAATGAGACTTTACTGAAAAACACCGACCCTGAGCTGAGGGAGATAGCCATGGCTATCCTCGACGGCAGAAGAGTGACCCCCGGGGAGGCACTGACGCTCTACAACCGCGCTGATCTATCCCTTCTCGCCTTTCTGGCCACCGCCGTAAAAAGGGCCAGGAGCGGTGATGCAGTGTTCTTTAACCGCAACTTTCACATCGAACCAACCAACGTCTGCATCTACAACTGCCGCTTCTGTTCCTATCACAAGCCCGAAGGTGACCCTGACAGCTGGGAGCTCTCGGAGAGTGATATCCTTGACATCGTCAGGCGTTTTGAGGGGGTGCCTGTGACAGAGGTCCATATCACCGGCGGCGTTCATCCGGCGCGCGACATATACTACTACGGGAAGATGCTCTCTTCAATACGCACACTACGGCCTGACATAAGCATAAAGGCATTCTCGGCTACAGAGCTTCACTATATGATCACAAAGGCAGGAATGACATACGCTGAAGGACTGAAGTACCTGCATGACTGCGGCCTCGACTCCATCCCGGGCGGTGGTGCCGAGATCTTTGACGCCTCGCTGCGAAGGAAGATATGCCGCGAGAAGGCTGATGCAGAGACCTGGCTGGCAATACACGAAACGGCTCACAACCTGGGTATCACCTCCAACGCCACCATGCTCTACGGCCATGCCGAGAGCCCGGCTCAGCGTATAGACCATATGATGAGGCTCAGAGAGCTGCAGGACCGCACCGGAGGTTTCAACGCCTTCATTCCCCTGAAGTTCCGGAGGGAGAACAACCGCATGCATGAGCTGGGAGAGGTGCCCGTCACCGAAGATATGCGCAACTATGCCCTGTCGCGCATCTTTCTCGATAACTTCAGCCATATCAAAGCCTACTGGCCTGCCACCGGTAAGGATGCAGCCATGATGAGCCTCGCCTTCGGCGCCGATGACCTCGACGGTACCATCGATGACACCACAAGAATATACTCCATGGCCGGTGCCACGGAGCCCAATACCACACTCTCAACCACCGAGCTGGTGGCAATGATACGCTCCGCCGGCTTCAGACCGGTGGAGAGAGACACAACCTACCACCCGGTAAGGGAGTGGTAACTGACCTCCGATCTCATAATATAATTTTATCTTTGACCCTGCGTTAATAATTTAATACTTCATCACACGATGAGCTTCAAGGAATTTCTGAAAAGCCGGGTCTTCTGGAAGAATGCAGGCCTGGCATTGGTCATCGGCGTGGCCATAGTGCTCTTACTCATCATCTTCCTTAACATTTACACCCATCACGGCCAGTCGAGACCCACACCCGAGATCAGGGGACTGACCATCGATGAGGCAAGACGCGTGGCAGAGAAAAACAGGATGCGCTTCCAGATTATAGACTCCGTATATACTGCATATGTCCCCCGCGGTTGCGTGGCGGAACAGATGCCGCTGCCCGGACACCGTGTCAAGAAAGGAAGGACAATAAACGTAACTATCAATGCCTTCAATCCTGAAATGGTTGCCGTGCCTGACCTCGTGGGACTGCCGAGAAGGCAGGCGGTGTCGGTGATCGAGACAGCAGGACTGCAGGTGGGACAGCTGACTTATGTTCCTGACCTGACAGTCGATTTCGTGCTTAAGCAGACCCTCCATGGCCGTGAGGTAGCTCCGGGCGACTCGGTACAGAAGGGGATGGTCATTGACCTTATCCTCGGCAGGGGCCTCAGCAGCCAGCGCACATCCATCCCCCGGCTTACCGGGTATACCCTTGACCAGGCCAGAAGCGAGATACTGAGTTCCTCACTCAACCTGGGAGCATATGTCTTCGATGTCACCGTCAACACTTCCGAAGACTCTCTGAAAGCATTCGTCTATAAGCAAAATCCTGTATACCACATTGATGCAACAGTCCAGCTGGGCTCCGCAGTCTATATCTGGCTTACGACTGACAGCCTGAAGATCGTTGCTGACACCACAGCTACAGAGGGCGGCGAGATGCTGATCTTACCGGAGAACGGAACAGAACAGCTATGATGAGGCACAGATGGCTGATATACCTCCTCCCTCTCCTGCTGACCTCCACCGGTGCATCGGCACAGGAGGTCGTGACAGGATTGACACGTAACAGGCAGCTTGAGGGTGTGGCAGGTATGACCCGCGACAGGCAGCCTGACGACGTCACAGGTATGACCCGCCTGAAGGGAGCAGCAGCAGATGAGCCGGTGGCACTGCCATTTTTTGACGACTTCTCCCGCGACAGCCTCTATCCCTCCGTCGACCGATGGTCTGACCTTCAGGTCTTTGTGAACAACACCTTCTCTGTCAGCCAGCCCTCCTTGGGCATTGCCACCTTCGACTGCCTTGATGAATACGGCCTGCTCTATGACCAGGCCTCAAACCTTGTCTTCGCCGCCGACAGGCTGACATCACGAACCATTGATATGGCATATCCTGCCGGCGACAGCATCTGGCTCAGTTTCCTCTACGAGGCAGGAGGAGTGGCTGACATGCCTGAGAGCGACGACAGCCTGACGCTGAGCTTCTGGGCACCGGACGAGGAGAGATGGTACAGTGTCTGGCAGGCGGCAGGTAACACGACATCAGGGTTCCGGCAGGCGATGATACCGGTGACCGACAGCCGGTTTCTGAAAAACGGATTCAGGTTTATGTTTACCGGCCATGCCTCCCTCGCCGGTGTGCTCACTGAACCATCACGGTCAGGGACTGCCGACCAGTGGAACCTCGACCATGTATATCTTGACAGGAACAGGTCACGTAATGACACCGTCATCCATGACGTGGCCATGACCCTGCCCCTCCGTTCACTGGTCAAGGAGTACGAGGCTATGCCGTGGAAACACTTCCGCCAGGCATACCTCTCACTCATGAGCCCTGCTGTTAATATCAGATACCGCAATAATGACACCATCGTGCGTAACGTGACCAGGCATGTCACCATCAAAGACTTTTCCACCGGTGCGGTGGTGCGCGACTTTACCGCCGGTGTGGCCAACGCCTCCCCCCTCTCTGACATCCTGTATGACGCCCCGCTATTGTATACCTATAACACTGCAGCCACCGACTCAGCACTCTTCCTTGTAACAGCATCACTGGTCACCGATGATTTTGACCGCAAGCAGAATGATACAATAAGTTACCTGCAGCGTTTCACCGACTACTTTGCCATTGATGATGGCACTGCCGAGGCGGGATACGGCATCAACGGTCAGGGAGCAAACAATGCCAGGGTCGCACTGCGCTTCAGATCCTTCATCCCTGACTCTGTCAGAGGGATAAGCATCTGCTTCAACGACGCCTATGACAACGCCAACCAGAGAGCATTTGACATCATGGTATGGGCAGACGACAACGGTCAGCCGGGAGCGGTGCTGGGCTCTGCCGATGGATCCGTTGCCGCACCGGGCGGAGAGATAAACGGCTTTGTCACTTATCTTTTTGACCAGCCCGTGCAGGTTACCGACTACTTCTGGGTAGGCTGGAGCCAGCTCTCCGATAAATTCCTCAATGCCGGCCTCGATCTCAACACCCCCAACGACGGCAGGCAGTACTTCATGCTCAGCGGCGTCTGGCAGGCCAGCCAGGTGCAGGGCACGCTGATGATGAGACCGGTGATGAGGGGAGCAGGATCCGCCACATCATCAGACGCCGGCACCCTCATCAACGACCTGTTCACCATCTTCCCCAATCCCACATCGGGGGAGGTGACACTGCTGCCCTCAGAAAATGCCCCGGACAATTTCGTGGTGGAGGTGATCTCCTCCTCCGGTGCCAGGGTGCTGACACTCGACAACAGCGGCCGTTATGACCTCCGCCGCCTGGCTGCCGGCACATATATCCTCCTTGTCAAAAGCCGGGAAGGCCTGCCGATCTCAATGCTCCGGATCGTTAAACTCAGATGAGACTATGCAGATGACCGAAC
>CAZFIF010000151.1:0-6080 GCA_964519065.1 uncultured Rikenella sp. | reverse complement strand
TGTGTCTCAGGGGAGGAGACCTATGGATTGAACGGCTCAAAGATCATAAGTGACAGCTATCTACCGGAGCTTTATCCTGCGGTAGTGATAGGCGAGGGGGGAATTGGCACCAGGGAGGTGCTGACCGGTGATCCTGAAAGGCCTCTGTTTGCCATCTCCCTGAGTGAGAAACGAGCCCTCTGGCTGAAACTGCACCTTGAATATGAGAGCTCCGGGCACGGATCGGTGCCACCGCCGGATTATGCGTCAAAGCTTATGATAGGCTCCCTGAACAACCTTACAGGCCTCAGGCCTGAAATCAGCTTTGACGATATATCAAAGCTGATGTTCCGAAATCTCGGTAAGCTCGAAGGCGGGCTGACAGGTTTCCTGATCAGGCATCCTGTATTGTTCAAGCCGCTGTTGGCAGGGGGCTTAAGGAAGGATCCGCTGCTGGCTTCCACCGTTACCAATACTGTTTCGATAACCTTTCTGGCAACACCTGAATGTGGCATCAACCAGATACCGCAGGAGATCACGGCATACCTCGACTGCCGCCTGTTGCCCGGGACCTCAACGTCTCATTTCCTCAGTTACCTCAGGGAAAAGCTTGACAACAGTCAGATTGAGCTGAGTGTCATAGAGGAGACGCAGGGATCAGATCCCACGGTTCCTGACAGGTATTACAGCCTTCTTGCCGAATCCATTGAAGAGGTGTACCCTGGTGCCGGCATCGTCCCGGTTCTCTTCCCGGCTACCAGTGACAACAACTATTTCCGCAATGCCGGCATCCCGGTCTACGGGGTCATCCCTGTGCTTATCAGTCAAAAGCTAATGCAGACGATACATACTTACAATGAGCGGATCCCGGTTGAGGCACTGTATTATGGAACGGAGGTGTACAGGCGTTTCCTGGAGAAGCTGCTGCTGCAGGGAGATCAGCTTTAGCCGGCTGGATTGTTCAGATGCTGAGGTTCAGCCTTAGCTCGCATGGCATTTCAAATACGGAGGATATTTTTCAGGTTTCCTCCCAGTATCATATCCTTCTCCTTCTGACTTATTTTCAGGTTGTTGACCCTTTTAATGATATGTCTTGTATTGTTCTTACCGTAGGGAGTATCGGAGCCCATAACAACCCTCCCGGCTCCGAACTCATTCAGTGCCAGATATATTCTCTCATCAGAAATCAGGGGCGGGCATGAGATGTCAAAGAAGACATTCTCGCCTGTCTTGTCCTTCAGGCCTGTGAAGATCTCGAGCCCGATAAGATGACCTACAATTAAAGGTGTCTTCAAATATCCGGAAAAAGCTATGAGCTCTTCCACATCCCTTTTTGAATGGGGATGAATGAATACCGGCATTCCTTCGGCAGCTGCCAGCTCAGCAACCTCAGCGAAAACGGGAGATTTAATCCTGAAGGGATGGCAGCTCTGGTGCAGCTTGATTCCTTTTATCTGCCATGACCTGATTTTTAACAGGATATCATTGGCGATCCGCTCCTGCCGCAGATCTGCCCAGTAGAACTGAATTACACGGCCTCCGGAAGCTTTGGCAATTTCATAAACCTCACGGTTGCCCTGTTCGATATGCTCTTGTTTTCCTCTGATTCGGGTCGCCTGCCTCAGGAACCTGTTCACCAGCCAGCTGAGCTCCTTGCCCGGGACCTTCACCGGCGGATCAGGCAGTGGCATGGGATTTTCCCTGGGAGTATCAGCCGGGCAGAGAACGACCCTGTCAGTCCCTGTTGAGTCCAGGGTCTTGAGTATAGCCGGCAGGTCCCTGTACTCTCCGCCAAGATGTGCATGTCCGTCAATGATCATAAGAATTTCTTTGGCCTGGCAGATGAATGATCTGTTCAGTTTCGAAGATATTTCAATTCAGGGAGAAAGAACAACAAATGCGATAAATTATTCTCTGGGGATTTGATCAGGGGAACTGCCCCGGCAGGTCAGAAACCCTCCGGAACACCTGATTAATCAGCGGTCGTCCGGTAACAGGTCACGCTTCAGCCGGAATAACGGGTCTGATTGGTTGGCTTCTGCCATTCAGTCTTATCAGGCATTGTGCTGTGGGTATAAAATCGTATTTTCTATGTGCCGGGCCTCACTCACGATTGCCGGTTGAATTCTTTGGCTATTTTCGCCTGGTGAGTTCGGATGGCAGTCACTCTGCCGGCAGGGCTACCGAAGAAACCAATAGTGTTTACGATTATGGAAAAACTCAAATACTTCCGGCTGTTAAGTACCGGTTATTTCAGACTGAAAACGGGTTTTGTGATAATGATGCTATCCGCGATCTTGTTCCCCGGGGGCTTGCATGGACAGGCGGCAGATGACTTCAAGCCCTCAGGCAAGGTGGAGGTGAGGATTTTCACGGGGTTCAATACCACATTCTCTGACGGTGAGATGCATAGTAAGTTCGATGTGAATCGTGCCTACCTGGGATACAACTACAACTTTTCCAGAACCCTTTCCGGCCGTATCGTCTATGATGTGGCAGATCCGTCAGTCGGCAACCTGAAGTTCACGGGCATGCTGAAGTTTGCATACCTGCGATACAACACTGACAAATGGACCATCACCGGTGGCATGATACCTCTTCCCGAGTATGATCATGCCGACAAGAAGTGGGGTTACCGGTACATTTACAAACCCTCGCATGATATCTACGGGTTCGGTACGGCTGCTGACCTGGGGTTGAGTGTAGTCCACAGAATTGCACCGTGGATATCGGCTGACGTTACGCTGATGAACGGTGAAGGATACAAGCTGACGGAAGCTGACTCCACCTTCAAGGCAGCTGCCGGCATCACGCTTCTTCCCGTGAAGAGTGTTTCCCTGCGAGGTTATCTGGACAATATGGGGAAGGATGGAATGAATCAGCAGACGGCTGAAGTTATCGTCTCATGGGAGGGAAGCGGCTACCTCCTCTCTGCCGCTTTCCATTACCGGAAAAACCATAAACTGGTTGAGGGCCATGATTATCGGGTTCTCACTTTTAACGGCAGGGTACCGGTCTCGGAAAGAGTCGTGCTTCTTGGCAGGTATGATTATGCTGCCTCATCGAGCGTGGGGAGTGAAGAGGAGCCGTGGAACCTTGCCAAAGACGGACAGTTTTTCCTTGGTGGTATTGAGTTTGCCATCTCTCCGGGTGTAAACCTCTCGCCAAACTTCCAGGGATGGAGACCTGCTGATAACACCAGGCCGTTCATCTCCACGATCTCCCTGTCACTCGACCTGAAGATCTGAACTGAAGAAGTGCACTCCATAACCCGTGATGCCTGCGGACGTAACCGCTTCCCGGGAAGCAGTATTCTCCTTTCCCACGAAAAGCGAGATGTGAATCAATAATATCCGGCAGCTTCCGGGAGATCTTCAGCCCGCTGTGAATCCATTGGTATTTGACAGTTTACAACAAATTTTCAGCTGGCAGTCCTGGTTATATCAAGAATCATTACCGGTTTGTCGAGATACTGTTCCGGGGCAGGAATGGCATGTATTTGCCTCACCACCTTCATTCCCCTTATCACTTTCCCGAAGGCTGCAAAGCCCTGTCCGTCAGGATTTCTTCTGCCTCCGAAGTCAAGGTCGGGCTGATTGCCGACGCAGATAAAAAACTCCGATGTAGCAGTACCCGGTGTCCATCGTGCCATTGAGATGACGCCGTTACGGTGGCGGATGCCAGTCATTGTGGTTGTCTCATGACTGACGGGAGGAAAGCCTCCTGTCTCCTCTGCCTCATACCTGCCACCCTGGATTACTGCAATGCGTACAGAGTCATTGGGCTGGTTATCCTTTCCGACAACCCTGTAGAAGCAGGTGCTGTCAAACAGTCCGGCATCAACATACCTCAGAAAGTTGGCAGATGTAACAGGGGCATTCTCCAGGTCGAGTGCGACATGAATATCACCTCTCTCTGTCCGGATGATGACAATCTCGCTCTTACGGCCGGGATGAGTGCATGCAATTGAACAGAGTATCAGGGCGGCAACAGGAATCAAATAATTCAGTTTCATGGGTCTTATTTTATTTAGGACTGAGGATCTGGAACAGCAGCCATGAGACTCCCAGGGTAAAGATGATATTGAAGGTCTGTGCGATGATAAAACTGTAAAACGGTTTTTTGCTATCCATATGTTTGAAGTCGGAGAAACGTGTCTCAAGGCCGATGCTGATAAAGGCGAGGTTAAACCAGAAGGTGCTGAACGACTTGATAACCTTACCGGAAGCATGAGCCGTCTCGGGGCTAAGAACGAATGAGAATACGAGGGATGCCAGGATAAAACCGAGTACGAACTTCGGGAAACGGTCCCAGATGATTCTCACTGGCACACGTTCTCCCTTCACGCCGTCCTCTCTCTTCCTGTAAGCCCAGAAAATGGATATGGCGAAGGCTGCCAGTCCCAGCAGCACATTCTGGGAGAATTTGACAATGGTGGCATATTTCAGTCCCGTCTCCCCGGCAATAGTACCGGCAGCCACAACGGCGCCGGTGGTATCTATGGTACCTCCCAGCCATGCTCCTGTAACAATGTCTGACAGTCCCATCCATCTGGCAATTATCGGAAGGAATATCATCATCGGAATTGCTATTATCAGCACCAGGGAGATGATGAATGAGAGTTTCTTCTTGTCGCCGTTAATGGCACCTGCCGTGGCAATGGCAGCGGAGACGCCGCATATTGAGACAGCGCTGGCAAGCATGGTCGAGAACTCAGCGTCAACTTTCATCTTGCGTGACAGCCAGTATGCAAAATACCAGACCACCGTCACTACGATCACCGCCTGTATCAGTCCGAAAGAACCGGCGGTAAGTATATCCTTGAACAGGATGGTCGCCCCCAGCAGCACCAGCCCGATCTTGACGTAAAGCTCAGTCTGGACTCCTGCCCTCAGCCATGCGGGCAGCCTGAAGAGATTTCCAATCACCAGGCCGAGCAGCAGCGAGAAGAGCACTGTCTCAAGCCCGAGGTTTTTGAATCCTGCGAATGATGAGATGAATTGTGCCAGGAGTGCCAGCAGGTAGAGCGAGAGAAATCCGGTTAGATATTTTCTCAGCGAGTCGCCGCTCATGACCATGCCAAATACAGATATTATGCCGAAGATCAGCAAGGTATAGAGTGCCGGAAGCCAGAGAGCGGAGGAGCTTAATATCCCCGACAGATCCAGTCCGCTGTTCCATCCGACTTTACCGCCGAATGAGGGTGTGCCGGTTGCATATCCGGTAATGACAACAAAAAGTATGAGTATAAATCCTGTTACGACTGATGCCCAGTCCTGCCCGATAACATACTTCCTTCTGGCAGCGGTATCGCTGTTTTCTGTCATGATCTTCTATTTTTCTGTTTTACACTGTTACTCCAGGTGAACAATTCATATCCGACGGTTGAGATATTTTATTAAACAATCCGGTATTCAACCGTTTACAGATGACCCGGCAAATATGCAGATCATTACGGGATTTCATGTAGGTATAAATTCGTATTCTTTATCCGGCTGTTAGGTGAATTGGTTTATTGAACCAATCATAAGCTGCAAAACAGATTTTTTGTTAAATTTTAAGAGTTCATACGCATGATTGCGCCCAGGCCATAAGTCTTTAACCTGCCTGTTATGAAAGCCAGGGCAGTTAGGCTGTTAATTCTTTTTCTTAACCTCTCCGGCTGCGAAGGTCTTGAGGTCGGGAACCTGAATGATGCAAATGACCTGCTGTATATTCTGAAAGTAGCAGATCCGGATATTACAGATACAGCGAAAGCCAGGATGATTGCGGTGGCCAGGTTTGTACAGGGATTATGCCTGAGATAGATTATTCCACCGGCGGCTGGTGATAACAGAGCTCCGCAGCTGCTTCTCTTTCAGCCTTTTTATCTTGTCCGGATGCGGCCAGCACTGTTGCGCTGATCAGGCAGAATGCCAGGAAAATTCTGTTTATTTTTATTCGAAATTATGGAAGTTTCGTTTACAAATTTAATTTTTCTCAAACACAAATAGCGTGCCTATTGCATGAATGCAACACTTTAACCTTATCCTCAATCTTCCCTTCAGGATCATGATCAGCATCTCTCAGGCAGGGTTGGCAAGCCTGATGACATAGCCAGG
>CAZFIF010000150.1:0-6212 GCA_964519065.1 uncultured Rikenella sp. | reverse complement strand
CAGCGGATCCGGCGACGGAGCGAACGGTACTGTGGCAGCTCCGGACAGAAGCCCCGGTGGCGGCGACAGGAGCGCTGCAGCAGGCGGGTATGGCCACGTCAGCCCTGCCACCCTGCGCGACAATGAGTACCTCGGCATACGTCCCTCCTACGCCGGCCGCCTGCTGTCGGCGACAAAAGGCGAGCTCTCAAAATACGTTATCCTGCAGCCCGTTACGATGGAGTCGCCCGCCGACTACTCCGTACACCGCAGCCTGCGCGCCGTGGATAACAACATCCTTCTCAGCCGACTCACCCCGGAGATGGCTGCTCTGCCCGACGAGTTCATTATCACTGAAGCGGCGGTGACAAGCCCCTTCGCCATGTGGCCCCTGGTAGTTGAGAATACCCGCAGGCTGCTGAACGACTGCTCACTGGAGATAGACTTCACCACCCACAAGAACAAGAAGATCTACTCAGCAAGCAGGTATGACGACAAGCTGCTGCTGGAGAAGCTGGCATGGGACGGCATGAAGTACCGTTACGGCACGAACAACAGGGTAGCCGAAGAACGGGTGAGGCATGAGCTTGAGATCATCGACCGGCTCGGCTTCTCGGCTTACTTCCTCATAACATGGGATATCATACGCTACTCGATGGCATGCGGTTTCTATCATGTAGGACGCGGCAGCGGCGCCAACTCTGTTGTCGCTTACTGCCTGAAGATCACCAATGTTGACCCCATCGACCTGAACCTTTACTTCGAGCGGTTCATCAACCCCAAACGCACCTCGCCGCCCGACTTTGACATAGACTATTCATGGAAGGAGCGCGATGCCGTCACCGAATATATCTTCCGCCGTTACGGCCACCGCCATACTGCACTGCTGGGCACCATCAACACCTTCCGCGGCAAGTCGATCGTACGCGAGTTGGGCAAGGTGCACGGTCTGCCAGCAGACGAGATTGACGCTCTCATTGCCAGCCCCTCCGCAGGGAGCAATCGCGGTGACATACAGGATCTTATCTTCGAGACCGGCAACAGGATTGCCGATTTTCCCAACCTGCGTAGCATTCATGCCGGCGGGGTACTCATCTCTGAAGATCCGGTATGCTGTTATACGGCTCTTGACATGCCACCGAAGGGTTATCCGACCACGCAATGGGACATGTACACTGCCGAGGAGCTTGGTTATGAGAAGCTTGACATATTGAGTCAGAGAGGCATAGGCCATATTAAGGAGAGCGCTGAGGTGATACGTGCCAACCGTGGTGTGGATGTAGATGTGCATGCCATACAGCAGTTCAAAAACGACCCCCTGGTGAAGGATCATCTTCGTCGCGGCGACGCCAAAGGCTGTTTCTACATCGAGAGTCCGTCGATGCGAGGATTGCTGAAAAAGCTCCAATGCGATGATTACCTTACGCTTGTGGCTGCCAGCTCGGTCATCAGGCCCGGGGTGGCACGCTCGGGCATGATGCGCCAGTTTATCTACCGTTTTCATAACCCTGATAAGTTCGAGTATATCCACCCGGTGATGAAGGATCTTCTCAGCGAGACCTTCGGCGTGATGGTTTACCAGGAGGATGTACTGAAGGTGTGTCATCACTTCGCCGGACTGGACCTCTCCGATGCCGACACGCTGCGCCGCGCCATGAGCGGCAAATACCGGTCGCGCAAGGAGATGCAGAAGATCACCGACCGCTTTTTTGCCAACTGCCGCGCCAAAGGCTATCCTGAGGCGACCACCAGGGAGGTGTGGCGCCAGATAGAGTCGTTCGCCGGCTACTCCTTCTCCAAAGCCCACTCTGCCTCCTATGCCGTCGAGAGCTTTCAGAGCCTGTGGCTCAAGGCACACTACCCGCTCGAGTTCATGGTGGCCGTCATCAACAACTTCGGGGGCTTCTACCGGACATGGGTCTATGTACATGAGGCAAAGCGTGAGGGAGCACTCATTGAGGCACCCTGCATTAACCGGAGCAGATATAAAACCACTATCTGTGATAGGACTCTCTTCATAGGGTTGATCCACATACAGGGACTGGAGGCAAACCTGGCAAAGGCAATAATTAATGATCGTGATAAATATGGTATTTTCAGTGGAATAGAGGATTTCATATCACGTATTGGTCCAGGTCTGGAGCAGACTGTGATTTTGATCCGTACGGGAGCTTTTCGTTTCACCGGCAAGAGCAAGGCACTGCTGCTGTGGGAGGCTCATATGCTCATAAACAGGGGTAAGAGAGAGACGGCACGAACACTGTTCGATCCGGAACCAAAGAAATTCAGCATGCCTCCCTTTGAGCAGTCGCGGCTTGAGGATGCCTATGACGAGATAGAGCTTCTCGGCTTCCCGGTGACGATGACATGGTTTGACATGCTGCAAACCAGCTTCCGGGGTGAGATAACGGCAGAGAAGATGAAGGATGCTGTGGGGTGCAGGGTAAAGATGGTCGGACACCTGGTCAATGTGAAGTATATCAAGACGGCAAAAAATGAGTGGATGAATTTCGGATGTTTCATTGATCATCTTGGCGAGTTTTTCGACACGACCCATTTTCCGCAGTCGATCAGCAACTGGCCGTTTCGCGGCAGCGGCACCTACCTGATTAAGGGTAAGATAGTTGACGAGTTTGGCAGCACCTCGCTGGAAGTGGAGAAGATGGCAAAACTACCCGTACAGCCTGATCCCAGGTACTGAAGTTGGCAGTCAGCAGTCAGCAGTCAGCAATCAGCAATCAGCAGCCGGCAGTCAGCAATCAGCAGCCGGCAGTCAGCAGTCGGCAGCTGGCAACGGCTGTAAATTATTGATTGACTGCAAACTGCAGACTGAAGACTGAAGTGCCCCTAGCTGTCGACTCTCGTGACGCGGGTGATGCCTTTGACCGACTGTATTTTCTTGATGATACCGTAAAGAATGTTGATATTGGGTACCAGCAATTCAATACGTCCTTCAAAGAGGCCGTTATTCATGCTGTAGGTAAAATTCTTTACTGCCACACCCCGGTATACGGCCAGTAACTCTGAGATTCTCGCCACTATACCCAGGTTCTCCACTCCCGTCAGCCGTATTGAGGTAAGAAACCCCCTCGAGGAGTCAAGCCTGGTCCAGCGCGCCCTCACTACCCTGTAGGGAAAGTTCGCGAGCATGAAATCTGCGTTAGGGCAGGTTGCACGATGGATCTTGATACCCTCCAGTACAGTCACGAAACCGAAGATCTTATCACCGAAGACAGGGTTACAGCACTTGGCCAGCCTGTAGTCGAGTCCTTCAGCTTTTTCATCAATAACGAGGTAATCACCTGTGGCCGTAACAGCTTCTTCCTGGGTATGTATCTCATGAGTCCTGGCATGGCTCTCTGCCGGTTGCTCCTCAGCTTTGAGCAGCACTTTTTTAAGCTGCAGGAGGTCTATCTCGCCAATGGCAATACTGAAATAGAGATCCTGAGAGGTCTTTAACCCGTATTCCGTCAGCAGTCTGACCACGGTGGCATCGCCGTAAGGTATCTTCCAGTTCTTGAGTCTGCGGGTAAGAATCTCCTTGCCTTCCGATGCCAGCTTGAATTTCTCCTCATTAAGAGCCTGCCTTATCTTAGCGCGGGCCTTATTGGTTATGACAAACGATAGCCAGTCGCGCTTCGGTGTCTGTTTCCCGGAGGTGATGACCGAGACATGATCGCCGTTTTGGAGCTTGTGTTTGAGTTGCACATTACGGCCGTTAACCTTTCCCCCTATGCATTGAGAACCCACCTCGGTATGAATATCAAAGGCAAAGTCGAGCAGTGTGGCGCCCACCGGAAGCTGTCGCACCTCTCCCTTGGGTGTGAAGACGAAGACCTCGTCGGAGTAAAGACCTGGTCGTATGTTTCCCAGGAAGTCGCCGCCCTCCTTCTCCATTGTTCCCAGGACCTCGCGCATCTGTGCCATCCATGCGTCGAGGCCGCCTTCACCCTTGATACCTTTATATCGAAAATGTGCTGCGAGGCCCTTTTCCGCTATCTCATCCATGCGCGTGGTGCGGATCTGCACCTCTACCCACCTGCCTGCCGGTGTGACCACGGTGGTGTGAAGTGACTCATACCCGTTTGTCTTGGGTACTGATATCCAGTCGCGCATCCTGCTTGGGTCAGGCTGGTAAAGGTCGGTCACTACGGAATATACTTGCCAGCATGATGATTTCTCATTGGCGGGAGCTGCATCTATTATGATCCTGATGGCGAAGATGTCGAATACTTCATCAAAAGCGACGTTCTGTCGCTTCATCTTCTGCCATATTGAATGGATAGATTTGGTCCGGCTTTTAAGCTGATAATTAATCCCCAGGGCATCAAGCTTCTCCATCACCGGTCCGGAGAACTCCCTGATGAGCCTGTTCCTCGATGTGGTTGTCTGTTTCAGTCGTGCCTCTATCTCACTGTATTCATCCGGCTCCATCAGTTTCATGGCCAGATCTTCCATCTCCGACTTGATGTTGTAATAGCCCAGCCTGTGTGCCAGGGGTGAGAACAGGAAGTATGTCTCGGAAGCCACCGCCAGGCGCTCTATCTCCGGCAGCCAGTCGAGGCGACGCATTATTAGCAGTCGTTCCGCAAGCGCGATCAGAATGACCCTGCCATCATCTGCCAGCGAGAGAAGCAGTTTGCGGAAGTTCTCTGCCTGCTGGCCTCTGAAGTCTCTGCCACTGAGTGCCGTAACGCGAGAAAGTCCCCTGATGACCTCTTTTACCGACGGGTCATTGAGGGTGTCGATCCTTTCCCAGGCTTCACTCTCCTCGCTGACGCCTGACAGCAAGGCGCTAATCACTGCCGGGAGGCCCAGGCCGATCGCTGAGGCTGTCACCCTCGCCAGCTCAAGGTAATAGAGTGGCAATGGCTCACCAAGGTATTTGGCATCAGCAGCATAGTATGACCTTGCAATATCCGTGGCGATGTTCAGTGCTCTCCTGTCTGCTTCAGTGACGGGAGCAGGCAGGGCTTTGAGCACCAGGCTCTGCCTGTTGCGTATCTGTGCTGCCAGTTCAGCCATGGATTTTATTTTAGGGGTGAGTTTGGCTCCCTCTTCATCTCGAGGTAGTACGCATAATCGACCAGCGCGGGGGTTATCCTCTGCAGCAGTGCAGTAAACCTGCCAGCCCAGGTCATGATCTTGTTTCTCTTTTTCTTGCGGATACCCTTGAGTACCCATCGTGCCACGAACTCGGCAGACATCATCTTCTTCTCCTCCCTGGGCGAGTTGCCCTGCTCGGAGCCATCTGCAAGCAGCGCATGTTTGCGCACCTCGGAGGTAGTGAATCCCGGGGCGATGATCATGACGTGCAGCTTCTCCCTGAGGTTCTCGATCCTGACGGTTTCGAGGAATCCATGTATGGCAAATTTCGAGGCGGAGTAGCCGGTTCTTCCCGGCAGCCCGTGAAATCCCGCAGTGGAGGAGACGCCGACAATTGATCCCCTGTTACTGACGATATAAGGCAGTGCATACCTGGTGCAGTAAACAGTTCCCCAGAAGTTCACATCCATAAGTCGCTTCAGTACAGAGATATCAACATCATTAAATAAAGCTCTCATTGATATCCCGGCATTGTTGATCAGGATATGAATAGTGCCAAATTTCTCAACTGTTTTTTCGACCAGGTTGCGGCAGTCATCCTCCAGTGATACGTCGGTTACGCATGCCAGTGCCTCTGCTCCCATGGCGGTGATCTCCTTTTCCAGTTCGGCGAGTCGTTCGGCAGAGCGTGCTGCCAGAACCACCCTGCTGCCATGGCGGGCGAACTCCAGTGCCGTGGCTCTTCCTATTCCAGAGGAAGCGCCTGTTACAATCACAACTTTATCACGGAATATGTTGCGTCTCATTGGCTGTCAGATGGGCGATAAATATAATCACATTTTGTCCTCTCAGGCAGGATCGGGGATTTTTTAACAAATTTGGGCAAAAGTGGGACTTTTTTTTTGACGGGAATAATATTTGCTCTACATTTGCACTCTCAAAAAAAAGGACTGATTCAGTAGCTCAGCTGGTAGAGCACATCCCTTTTAAGGATGGGGTCCTGGGTTCGAGCCCCAGCTGGATCACCAGGCAGCGGAAGCTGCCTTTTTTTATTTCTGCTCTCGAACTCCTGCCCTGCAGTCTGGCACCTTCGCTATCCCGACCTACCAGGTCGGGACTTCACGCTCGGTCCGGTTCGAGCCCCAGCTGGATCACCAGGCAGCGGAAGCTGCCTTTTTTTATTTCTG
>CAZFIF010000149.1:0-6215 GCA_964519065.1 uncultured Rikenella sp. | reverse complement strand
GCCGGACATACTCGATAAAGGACCTTGAGTCATTCTGCGGGATAAAGGCACATACGATAAGAATGTGGGAAAAACGATACGGGATTCTCACGCCCGACAGGAGTGATTCCAACATAAGATTCTACAGTGAGGAGGAGCTGAAAAAGCTGATGACCATATCCATCCTCAACCGCAACGGGATGAAGATCTCAAAGATAGCACGGCTTGACGATAGTGAGCTGCTGCACGAGGTATTAAGAACGGGTTCCACAGAGGATAACGGCAACGGCACCTTCAAGCCCGGTGATCTGATAATGTCGGCACTACGGTTCAGCGAGGAGGAATTTCGTGAGAGTCTGAGCCGCTATGTCAGTGAGAAGGGGCTCGCCCGGGCTTATCTTGATGTCTTCTACCCCCTGATGCAGAAGGCGAGGGCACTGTGGCTCACAGACTGCATCTCAAAACCACAGGAACAGTTTATCAGGCATGTCATTAAAACCCTGCTTATCTCAGGGGAGATTTCCCTGGATAACCCTCTCAACGGCAGGAGTGCAGCTATCATCAATATGGGAGACAATGAGATGGAGAATAACCTTATCTTTCTTAAATACATCCTCCGGAAAAAGGGCTTTGATGTAATTTACACGGAAGGAACCCTTACGGTAAACGACATCAGGGACATCCACTCTGTGAGATCTTTTACGGTACTGGCCCTCAACCTGCACCCCTCGGAACCTGATGATGAAGTCTTGAAGTTCTGCAGCGGCCTGGCCAGGGAGCTCGCTCTCAGTAATGTTGTGGTACCCGGCAGATATGACCGTGGCGGATCATGGAGCAACGGCATAACGAAGGCTGTCTGCTCTCCTGCCGAACTGGCAGAATGGGCAGAGAGCCTCTGAATTATTATCTCCTGAAATTTTCTGTTTTATCTGACAGCTATCCTGACTACTATTGAGTCTGCTATCTGAAGGGCTGTTGTCAGTGTGCTCAGATCTTCGAACAGCTCACCGGTAGCTCCTGTAGGATGACTGTGTCCTGCCGGTTTCATAAGGTACCTGTCGCGTGGTGAGCTGAGGTCAATCGTTGTCTCATATACCACGGCAGGCTGGGCGTTGTTAAGGTAGTTTTTATCTCCCGGATACTTGTCGTTTGTCCAGTACTCATTCCAGTCCCAGTTCTGGTTTACCTCGAACATCACCCTGAACCGCGAAGGCAACTCCCTGTCGGCACGTGCCTTCAGCACAAAACTGGTTGTCGGGGTGGCGCCGCTGTATGCATCAGCAACAGGGTTTTCGGGGTCAGGCATATAAAGCCCGTCAGGAGCCATTACACCCCTTTTGTGAGACCAGTAGGGAAGTGTCTGGGGAGCCCTCTTTGCAGCTTCCTCCCATTTGCCGGCAGCATTGGATCCGTACTTGAAAACACCGGTGGCTATCGCCTTCGGCACAAAAAGCGTCTGGAGATAATCGCCCTTATCATCCTCAAGCCATATGGCCATGAGTGGATAATAGAGCGAGGGACCGCCAAAAAACTTAACCTCTATCTCAGGTCCTTCGCCTGCCGGGTTGGTGATTATGTCAGTAAAGGTCTGCCTCTGTGCCAGCCTTGACGAAGAGGGAGTTGATGAACATGAGGCCAGCAGAGCCGCCGTCACTATTATTATTATGTATCTCATCTCTTTCATTCCTGTTTAATTTTTTCTATGGTCGAATGGAACTTGCATGACATTCTATACTCTGTATGAGCTCATGCCCGGGCAAGTTTCTACTGTTTAAATTTCAATTATTATGCCTATGGTCGGAAGAACCGTTCCAACATCACCCTCAATGTACTTCAGCAGGTAACGTTCAGGATCAAGAGGATTCACCAGCGGATTGCCCGCAGCATCGGTCTGAAGTATCAGTATCTCTGGCTGCTCGGCCTTGTAGTTCAACACATTCTGAACGTCAACATAGAGCATCAGCGACCACCTGTCGAAGTAGAACTGCTTGTCAATCCTGATGTCAAGCTGGTTGAATCCCCTCAGCCTTTCACTGTTGAAGTTCTCATAATCGAGGTAACCCTGTCCTGACACATTCCAGGCATCGATATAAGACGACCGGTCAAGGTCAAAAGGAGTATAGGGAGCACCGCCGACGTATCTCCAGCGGAAACCTGCGTCCCACGACTCACCTATGCTCTTGGTGGCAGTTACGCTGAGCAGATGCTTGTTATCCCAGGCCGAAGGAATGAATTCTCCATCTGTACCCTCGAACTCGCTTCTCACGAAGGTATATGAGAAAACTGCATTCAGTCCCTTGAAATCACGTGCACGACCCATCAGCTCAAAACCATATGCCCTTCCCGAAGCCGTTGAGGTGAGGGCTTCGTTGCCGAATATGCCGTAACCGGCACTCTTGGTCGCCAGCGGAACCTGGTCGGCGACAGAGAAGGGATAGTCAGTATAACTCTTGTAGAAACCCTCAAGGGTGAACTGCAGCATCTCTTCGGGGATAAACTCAAATCCTGCCACAAGGTGATCGGCAGCAAGATATTTCAATCCGCTTTCCCTGTTCACGAAGTTGCCGTCATTGTCCTTCAGCCCCAGCGCAGTGTATGGGGGCAGCTGGTAGTAACGTCCCGTGCTGAAGTTCAGGTTCAGATTTTGTGTAAGAGTATATGATGCCGACAGGCGCGGTGATATCTGCGTAAGGGGATTTGCCATCTCCGGGGAAAAGCTGTTGGCATCAGTGCGGACCCCGAAGGAGAGTCTCAGCTTCTCATCAAGAAAGGCACGGCTTACCTGCCCGAATGCCGCATACTTGAAAAAGACCAGGTTGGTGCTGTACTCCTCTGTACTCAGGGCGTTGCCGGCAAAAAACTGCCTGAAGGTGTCATTGCGGTAACGCGACATCTCCGTGCCGGCCCCGTAACTTACCCTGAGGCTGCTGGGCCAGACAACAGTGCGCTCGTACCTCAGGCGGATGTCTCCCTCGCCGCTCTGGTAATCAAATATCTTATTTGCCGGGTCTGAATCATCGTTATCCAGATACTTGTACTGCGTGTTATTCAAGTAGTTGCGACTGAGGACAACCATGTCGGACCCGTTGGTGCGGAAGTGCCTGAAGACGGCTCCCACGGTGTAGCTGTACTGCTCCTGCGTAGGAATGTAACCAAGTATGTACCTCTGGAACTCTGTCTCATTTGCATCGAGATTGAGCCTGAAGTCGTCATCAGCACCAATGCCCAGCACCGTCAACTCATTCTTCTGGTCAAACTTCACCTTGTACTTGAATTGGAAATCGGTGTAGGTGGGAAGGAAGGGAAGACCTATCACTCCGAAGAGAAACTGAAGATATGACCTGCGCGCAGATACTATCAGCGAGCTGCGCTCACCGGCAGGCCCGTTATATGTAAGCCCCAGGTCGGAGGCTCCAACCGTGGCCCTCAAAGTTCTCTTCTCCCTGTTGCCGTCGATCAGCGAAAAATCCATCACCGAGCTCAGGGCATTGCCCCTGGAAGCAGGAAAGGCACCTGAGAGAAAATCGACAGATCTTACGAAGTCGACGTTGATGATTCCCGTAGGACCCCCGGACGAACCCTGCGTTGAAAAGTGGTTCAGGTAGGGGATCTCTACATTGTCGATGAAAAAACGGTTCTCATTGGGGCCACCCCCCCTGACGATGACATCATTCCTGAAGGCAGGTGTGGAAGCTACGCCGGGAAACGACTGTATGACCCTTGATATGTCACGGTTTCCGCCGGGATTGAGCTCTATCTCCTGGATGCCGATAATGCGTGCCGATACCGGGCTCTCCACCGATTTGCGGAAGGGTGAAGGCCTCACTATCACATCCTCCACCTCCACGACGGTAGTCTCAAGTGGAACCGTCAGGTTCACCTCGTTGCTGTTGGTGACCATCACCGACTCGGAGATGTAAGTCTTATAACCTACAGATGAAACCCGTATCTCAACAAAACCGGGAGCGACACCGGTGAAAAGAAAATTACCGTCGAAGTCGGTCATGGCACCGGTGGTGGTGTTCCATATCACAACGCTGGCAAAGGGCACCGGCTCATTGCTGGTGGCATCAACCACCTGCCCGCGGATCACTCCGCCGCCCCCCTGCCCCTGCAGGTCAGCGAACATCAGCGTTATTAACAACAATAAAGAGACTTTTTTCATTTGTACTATATAGTTAATCGTTCATCTTAAGCTTGTATGAAGGTGTAATATTCATTAGCAAGGTGATTTTTTTCATCGCAAGCCATATTTTGTTCACATTTTCTGAAACAAAACAATACAAAACAGGGAAAGTTCAGCCCTGAAGCGATTTTGTTACATCAGACTCCTGAAATATTCCTCCTCTGCCTTCAGGTCGATATCTGGGGCCCTGTGTTGCAGATCACCTATTCTGTCAAGCATTGCAGAGGCAAAGGGTGATGTTTCGCGTTTCCCTCCCGAGATACGGTGAGCCATAGCACGGGTTATGCGGGCAACCTCGCTCCAGAGCCTGAGTGTTGGACTGTCAATAAACAGGGAAGTGAATTTTTCCCAGATATAGTCGATGGCCGTCTCGGAGGGATGTACCATATCGGCACCGTAAAAGCGGTAATCGCGCAGCTCATCCATGAATATCTCATAGGCAGGAAAATATCCTTTCACCGAAGGATGCGACATCAGCTCCTCGACAGCAAGCAGCAGGTGAGCCTTGCTTAGCTGGTTGGCATGAGCGCCGTCACTGAGGTGGCGGACAGGACTGACGGTGAGCCAGATCTTCAGGGAGGGATTCATCTCAGCGAGACGGTCGAGCGTCCCGCGCCATCTGCCGGCTATCTCCTGCCACGAGGCCTGTCGCCTGTCAAAGAGCCCTGAGGGCAGCTTGTGGCAGTTGGCCACGATGGCGCCGCTCTCCCTGAGAGAATATATATATGATGTTCCGAAGGTGACAAACAAAAATGATGCTTCCCTGATGAAGGAGGAGGCTGCTCTGCTGACATCATTGAGTCGTTCGGTCAGTACATCGCGGTCATATGATGAGAATGCAGTGTGATGATCCAGGCTCATATACCTGTTCTGGTGAAGGTATATGTCGTCCGCGGTATATTTATGAGATGACACGAACCTGTCAAGTGCACCTGCCACTGAAAAGGGATTGAAGAGGGTGCCGTGCGGGTTGGTCATCACCTTCAGCTTGCCTGCTGCCATCCGGTAGCCGATCTCGTTGGCAAAGCAGGAGCCGAGGAACATCACCGGGGTTGAGTAGGTGATGCCGGCATCCGAAGCAGGAAGCGGAACCGCTGTTTTCAGTTCCATGGAGTGACTGTTATATTAATGTTTCAATCCACTCAATGATGAAGTCGAAGTGATCATCCCTCAGTATATCATTGTGCAGCTCATGATAACCTCCGTCCCACAGCTTCAGTGTGGCCTTCGGGGCTGCCTCTGCCACCATCACGGAGCCCGCGGGTGAGGTAAGCATGTCATCACGGCCGTGAGCAAGAAGCAACGGGACGCTTATCTCCGCTGCGCGGCTGACTGTCTCGGCAGCAGCATCATTAACCGATGAGTAGAGCCCAACCGAGATCAGTCCGTGCACCAGCTCATCATCATTGTATTTGCCCTCCACATCGGGTTCTCGTGAGAGATACTCCGTCTTCAGTCCTGACGGCTGTGTCAAACCCGGCATCAGCTTGTTCATCAGCTTTGCCAGGATTACCTTGGACTTCGCAGGTGTCTCTGTCAGGTATAACCAGGGTGAGGTTACGATTGCTCCTTTTACCTCCGGGTTATGCCCGACAAGGTAGTTGAGCACGATGGCTCCCCCGAGGCTGTGGCCGTAGAGGAAGAGTGGCACACCGGGATACTCTGAGGCCAGTCCGGCAATCATGATAGTTATCGTCTCATACACCTTCTCCATGGAGGGTATCACTCCCCTCCTGCCCGCTGACCTGCCGTGGCCGGGAAGATCGAAGGCTCTTATGGTTATACCCTTCTCATTAAACTTTGCAGCCCAGGGGCTGTATCTGCCTGCATACTCGCCCAGGCCGTGGACGAGCAGTATCACTGCCTTCGGCGTGCCTGTCGTGTCAAACCTGTAAACGGCGGTTGCTCCGGCCGGGTATTCTACTGTCTCCATAAGATCATTTTTTGTAAATATAATCAAAAGTATCCATGGCTCCTCGCACTGCTCAGCGGGCAGGAGGAAAATGACCCGACACTACGAATCCACCGTACACGGCGGCTGGGCGGGGAG
>CAZFIF010000148.1:0-6252 GCA_964519065.1 uncultured Rikenella sp. | reverse complement strand
GCGCCCCTTCTATGAAAAGACATTCAAAGAGATGTCCGCTGCGCTCAAAAAGGCACAACATGCCGATGATACAGGTGGAAGCCGTAACATCTGTTCAGCACCACAATGCCTTTTCTTGCTATCAGAACATGACAGCCCGGAAAGGCCATGGAATCCAGTCCTGAATGGACAATCGAGTCAACCTTGCTGTACAGTATCTCCGACGAGAGACCGGCATTCTCGGGATAACCATACTGAAGCCTCATGCTCCCGGGTGTCTTGATCCCAAAGCCTTCAGGATAATCACCGTTTATGGTTACCGGCAGCCGCCCTGCAGCACCCAGCCCTCCGAAGATCACCTGCACTGCAGCCTGGTGAGTGTATTTGTTATCCTGGTAGGCGATAATCATGGCCGATGGCTTCCTGCTCATGTCAAGACGGGCAATGCCATAAGGATTTCCGAACCAGACCATGACAGACCTGTCAAGGGCTGACAGCTGCCTGAAAAGAGTGTTGAGCTGCGGCGTCACACCATATGCCCCTGCAGGCTTCTGATCCAGGGATGAGAACCCCGCAATCACCAGATCGTAGTCCCTGAGCTTTGAAAGCACATAATGTGCATCCTGCTCATTATCAGGATTGATGAAAAAATGATCAGCGTTGGTGTACCTGTCGATGGTTTTCTGAAACTCGCTCATCGCCAGCCTGTTGACAGAGACGGTGGCAATCCTGATCTGGTCCGTCCGCTGCAATGGCAGAATGTTGCCGTTATTCTCAATCACTGTCATGGCTCCGGCATAGAGGTCCCTGATAAGCGCCGGATGGGCCGGTGCCGGCAGCGCCCTGCTGCCTGAGGATGCAACGTCCGGATTCTCTCCGGCACTCTCGAGCCATAGCTTAGCTGCAATAAGCTTGCGGCACCTGGAAATGATCTCATCCTTTGATATCTCGCCTTTCTCAACCCTGCGGTATATCTCTTCAATTGCCAGTACAGGATCAGTAGAGTATTCTATGATGTCATTGCCGGCCTTCAACGCCTCCGCATCGGCAACACCTGATGGAAAGGTCATTGTGGCTCCGGCCATGTTCATCGCATCGGTAAGTATCAGTCCCCTGAAATCAGCCTCCTCCCTGAGCATGCCTGTGATAATCTTTCGGGAGAAGGTGGCAGGCAAGCGGGGAGTGTCATCAAGGCCGGGCACGTTGATATGAGCACTCATGACTGACCCGATTCCCTCATCAATAAGATGCCTGAATGGTACCAGCTCCACTGCATCAAACCGCTGACGGTCTCCTTTGATGACCGGCAGCCCGGTATGGGAATCAACATTGGTGTCACCGTGACCGGGAAAATGCTTGGCGCAGGCCATGACACCGTTATCCTGCAGACCCTTCATGTACATCACCGCCTTCGCAGCCACCTTGGCAGGATCTTCGCCGAAAGAGCGGTAGTTGATGACAGGGTTCAGCGGATTGTTGTTGACGTCGGCAACGGGAGCGAGATTAAGGTTTACACCGATGTCGCGGCACTGCCATGCTATCGCTGACCCCATCATATATATCAGCGAGTCATTCTGGACGGCGCCAAGGGTCATCTGCCATGGAAAATCCTCTATCTCGCTGAGACGCATGCCCGCTCCCCATTCGGCATCCTGGGCAATGATCAGCGGAACCCTGGAAACCGTCCGGAGATATCTGGTAAACCTTACCTGCCTGTCGCGCGACCCCTCAAAAAAGATAACTCCGCCAACTCCGTGCTTCGTGACCAGATCTTCCACCTGCCTGAAATTGTCCCCCTTATCCGCCGCCCAGGCCGGCACCCAGATTAGCTGGGCAATCATCTCCCTGACGGTGAGAGTGTTCATGATACTGTCAACCCTGGGATCATCAACGTACCTCTTCCACGGCAGATTGTCATCACCGGCAAGCAGATTCGCCGGCACATTTAAAAGAATGGTGAGCAACACAACAACTGTACAGCATCTCTTTCTCATAACTCTCTTATTGGTTTTTGAAGCAATCAAACATACATAAAAACGCCCGATTTTCACAGGCAAAGATAAATCAGGGTCAACCCCCGGATTAACAACGGAAAAATAGTGCTTTTCTTTATTGCCGATTGCCGATATGATTGTTCCCAAAATACTATTTTTACGAAATCAATAAAAAATGCCATGTCAGCATCAAAAATTATCGGAAAGAGTCCGAAGGGACAGTCGGGGCGACTGGTATCCCTCGACGTTTTCAGGGGCATGACCATCGCCTTTATGATCATTGTGAACACCCCGGGCACCTGGAGTCATGTCTATTCTCCACTACGACATGCCTCGTGGCACGGCTGTACTCCTACAGACCTGGTATTCCCATCGTTTCTATTCATATCAGGGGTGGCGATGTGGTTTTCACTCCGCAAGTACAATTTTGAGTTTTCCCAGCCGGCACTCATCCGTCTGGTGCGGAGAGTGCTGCTGATATTTGCAGCCGGACTCTTTCTGAATATCTTCCCATACTTTGGGCGCGACTACACAACACTGCGCATAATGGGCGTCCTGCAGCGCATCGCGCTGGCATGGGGGCTCGGAGCCCTGATAGTACTTCTGGTAAAACGAAACCGTATCTGGATACCTGCAGCTGTGATCCTGTTCGGATACTGGGCACTGATGTACTTCCTGGGCGGAGATGACCCTTTCTCACTCGAAGGTAACTTCGCCAGAAGAGTCGACCTGGCTATTCTGGGAGAAAAGCATCTTTATAAGGGATTCGGCATGCCGTTCGATCCGGAGGGATTGCTCAGCACCCTCCCCGCCACCGCAACGGTGCTGCTGGGATTTATGACCGGAGGACTCATAGGAGGGAGGGGATCATCATGGAAAACAGTAGGCTGGCTCTCGGTGGTTGGAGCACTCCTCATAGGAGCCGGACTCCTCTGGGGTGAATATTTCCCCATCAACAAACCTATATGGACAAGCTCATATGTCCTCTATGCCGGCGGTATCGGTATGCTGATACTGGCATTGCTGGTAATGATAATAGATATCTTCAGGATACAGGGATGGAAAACCGTTGGCGTAATACTTGCCGGAGGAGCCCTCGTAGCCGCGGTCGGACTTATATGGAAACTGGCAGCTGAGACAGGTTACAGCCCTACCTTTTTGATAACCGTGGGACTGGTTGTCATTGCATTTGGCCTCCTCCTGAAACTCAATTTCTTCCTGCCCTTCGGCATGAACCCGATGAGCACATACCTCCTGGCAGGTATATGGACCAAGACCATGCTGGCCATCAAGATAGGTGAAACCACTCTCTATAAATGGATCTTCATTAACATCTGCAGCCCTCTCTTCGAGGAACAGAAGCTTGCCAGCCTCCTCTTTGCCCTGCTGCAGGTGACACTGATATGGGCATTTGGGTATGTTCTCTACCGTAAGAAAATATTGATTAAGTTTTAGAATGGATATAAGAAGCGCCGTAGAAAAGGCCTTTCTAAGGTGGAAGGGCTCACCGCCCGAGGCGATGACGAGATTACCCCAGTCAGGCTCTGACAGGGTCTATTTCAGACTGGCATATCCCGAGGACCAGGTCATAGGGGCCTACAACCCCAGCCGTGAGGAAAACGATGCCTTCGTTGGCTTTTCCAACCACTTCAGGTCAAAGGAACTGCCTGTCCCGGAGATTTATGTCTATTACCCCGACGAGAGAATATATTTTCTTGAGGACCTTGGTGATATAAACCTCTTCACCTGGCTTGCACAGAGATCCGACGAGGATCGTTTCAACAGTGAGACCGAGGAGCTGTTTATGAAAATAGCCGCCGACCTGGTGAGAATACAGACAGAAGGGATAAAGGGACTCGATCTCTCACTCTGCTATCCGCACCGCAGCTTTGACCGCCAGAGCATAGTATGGGATATGAACTACTATAAGTACATGTTCCTGAAACTTATCGCCGCTCCCTTCAATGAGATCCGGCTGGAACGCGATTTTGAGACCCTTACCCGGTTTCTGCTGGACGCCGGGCAGGATTATTTTCTCTTTCGCGATTTCCAGACTGCCAACATCATGCTCAGGGACGGCACTCCGTGGTATATTGACTACCAGGGAGGCAGGCTTGGCGCTCCCCATTATGACATCGCCTCACTGGTCTATGATGCCAAAGCCTATATACCCGCGGAGCTGAGAAAGAAGACACTCAACCGCCACCTCCGCCTCTTCGCCGAGGCTACGGGCCAATCCGAAGAATCCCTCGCAAAGTACAGCGGCGCCTTTACCCTGATAAGGCTGATGCAGGCCCTGGGAGCCTTTGGATTCAGGGGACTGCATGAAAACAAACCTACTTTCAGCGAGAGCATCGTCCCGGCCGTAGAACTCATGAATGAGCTCCTCGCCGGCGATGACCTCTGCATCGACCTCCCGGAACTGAGAAAAGCCTCAGAGGCGGTGCCGCTGCAGAGGAAATACCGCATAGTGTCGCACTACCAGCAGATGGTCACCATAAACATCCAGAGTTTCTCATTTGTCAAGGGAAAGACACTTAACTATGACAACGGCGGAGGATTCGTGTTTGACTGCAGGGGATTGCGTAACCCGGCACATGTGCCCGAACTGAGTGAGCTGACGGGATTTGACCCCGCGATTGCAGAGTTCTTTGGTAATGACGACGAGGCCATCGCCTTTGCCGGCGACTGCTCCAATATCATACGTAACTCACTGCCCATGCTCAGACGAAAGGGTGTACTTGAGATTAATGTGGCTTTCGGATGTATCGGCGGACAGCACCGCTCCGTATGGTGCGCCGCAAGGGTGGCATCAATGCTCTCATCCATGCCAGGAGTAGCAGTATCGGTAACTCATTCGGAACTGCAGTGATGAAAGCGATGATCTTTGCTGCGGGACTCGGCACACGGCTGGGAGAGATGACCCGCACAAAACCCAAGGCCCTCGCTGACATCAATGGCAGCACCATGCTTCAGCATACCGTGGAAAAACTGGTTGCATCCGGCTTTGATGACCTTATCATCAATATTCATCATCACCCGGACCAGATGATGCAGGAGGTGGAAAAACTGCGCGGCATGGGTTATGCCATCACCGTCTCTGATGAGAGTGAAGAGCTGCTGGATACCGCCGGCGGACTGCTGAAGGCGAGAGGCTTCTTCGACGACCACCCCTTTATCTGCCATAATGTCGACGAATTCACCGACCTGAACCTCACCGAAATGTATCGCAGGCACCAGGAATCGGGAGCCCTGGCAACCCTCGCCGTAAGACACAGACCGGGTAACAGGCAGCTGCTGGCCGATGCCGGCGGCCGCATCAGAGGATGGCGCAACAATGCCACCAAGGAGGAGATAATAACAGTAGCTAACAGTAAAAAGCTCGATGAGGTGGGCTTCTCCGGCATCCAGGTGCTCTCACCAGCCATATTTGAGATGATGCCCGGGGGAATCTATTCACTGACATCACTCTACCTGACACTCGCAAAAGATAACCTGATCATGTCATTCCTTCACGATGAGGGATACTGGTTCGACTGCGGCACACCGCAGAGCCTCGAAAAGATAAGAAAACACCTTGCGAAACAGGCCTGAATGCCCTGCTGGCTCGCAAGCCTGCAGAAGCGCTATAACCGCAAGTCAATCAGGGATACCATAATGCGATGGGTAATCAAGGGAACTATAACGCCGGAACAACCCGCCGGCACGGGAAATATATCCATTGGCAGTCCGGGTTCAAGCCCTGTGGCCGGCAAAACTGACAGAGAAACCAGTTATAAAGGCCAGGCAGATAAATCGGGTTACATCAGCTTCTTCTTCCTGAGCAGAAAGACCCCGAACAGGGCAAGCAACACCGCCCCTCCCAGGATGAACCAGAAGGCATTCATGCTGTTCTCCAGCCTGTTGGGGACATTCATGCCGTAGAAGCTGGCAATGAGTGTTGGAATCATCAGCACTATCGTGACGATGGTCAGCGACTTCATCACAATGTTCAGATTGTTCGAAATTACCGAAGCGAAGGCATCCATCATTCCGCTCTGAATGTCGCTGTAAATCTTGGCCATCTCAATAGCCTGCCGGTTTTCAATCATAGCTTCCTCCAGCAGGTCAGACGAGAACTCGTAATCGCGTATCCACTTGGAATTCTTCAGCTTGAGCATCATCATCTCGTTCGACCGCAGCGAGGTGGTGAAGTAAACAAGACACTTCTCCATCTTCAGCAGACGGTGAAGCTCCTGGTTGCGGGTCGACTTCTCCAGGTCCTGCTCAATCATCGCCG
>CAZFIF010000147.1:0-6363 GCA_964519065.1 uncultured Rikenella sp. | reverse complement strand
CCCAAACCCTCAGGCGGACAATGAGAGGACCGGCAGAACTATACGCTCTGCTCGACCGACTTGAGATCCCATACGAGTATATAGAACACCCTCCGGTGCCAACGGTTGAGGAGGCGATGAAATACTGGGCAGGCATTGACTCAGGCCACTGCAAGAATATCTTTTTTCGAAATCACAAGGGCGACAGGCATTACCTGGTGATACTTTACTATGATTCTAAGCTTAACATCAGGGAACTTGAACAGAAACTCCGTCAGGGCAAGCTCTCCTTCGCTTCAGACAGGAGGCTGATGCAGTACCTGGGGCTCACACCCGGGTCCGTCTCCCCGTTCGGACTGATAAACGACCACACGCGCCATGTTCATCTTTTCATAGACAAGACTTTGCTGAACCACGAAAGACTCTCGTTTCATCCCAATATTAACACTGCTTCCCTGATCATACCGCGTGAAGGGCTATTCAGATTCCTCTCCCACACCGGCAACAGCTACGAGTTCATCTGACCAACTCTCCTCTTATACCCCTCCGGACAGCCACCCTTTACTGCCGACTGTAGACTGCCGACCCGACACTCCCACTTCATCGGGACACGTTCGTGTGCGGGATTGAGTCTCCCCCTGCTGTGGAGCCTCAAACTGCCGACTGGGAACTGCCGGCTGAGAACCCATGCAGCATTATGACCAGAAACAAGTCTTTATTGTGGACTTGCATTTTGGATATTAACTCTTACCGCCATGAAAAGAATTTTCCTGACCCTGTTGCTGGCCTTTGTGTGTCTTCTGGCCGGCGCCAGGGACACAATACCCAGAAAGAGCTACTGCGCATTGTTCACCTCAAAGGGTCCCACAATAGACGGTTACATAGAGGATGAGGCATGGCTCGCCGGCACCTGGAGCGGGGAATTCACCCAGTTTGAACCGCATAACGGCGCTCAACCCTCACAGCAGACCCGGTTCTGCGTGATGTATGACGAAAACAATGTATACGTCGCCATCAAAGCCTTCGACAATCAGACTGACAGTATCGTCAGACGCATCTCACGCAGGGATAACGCCGACGGTGACTTTGTAGGCATCTCCTTTGACAGTTACCATGATCTTCGCACAGGTTTTGTCTTTATTGTCAATGCTGCAGGAGTGAAGAACGATTTCATATGGGCCAGCGACGGACAGGTAGAAGATGAAACCTGGGATCCTATCTGGTTCACTGCCACCGAAATGTATGACTGGGGGTGGGCCGCTGAAATAAAAATACCGCTCACACAGCTGAGATTCAGGATATCAGATAACGGAGTATGGGGACTCGAGGTATTCAGACAACTGTTCCGCAAGCAGGAGATGTCTGTCTGGCAACATATAGACCGCAACGCCTCAGGCCTTGTTCATAATTTCGGTGAGATGACCGGCGTGACAGGCATCAGACCAAGAAAGCAGGCTGACATAACACCTTTTGTGGTGGGCAGCCATGAACGATTTGAAAGCGAGGAGGGAAACCCCTTTGCTACCGGCTCGGCGTGGAAGTATAATGCCGGACTTGACGCCAAGTTTGGCATCACCAACAATATGACCCTTGATCTTACTCTTAACCCTGACTTCGGACAGGTCGAAGCGGACCCCTCAGAGGTCAATCTCACCGCTTACGAGACCTTCTTCCAGGAGAAGAGACCCTTCTTCATTGAAGGCAATAGCATCACAAGTTTCAAGACAGGTATCGGCGACGGAGACATAGGCTACGACAATCTCTTCTATTCCAGAAGGATAGGCCGCAGCCCCCAGACAGGTCCAGAAACAGAAGACAATGAATTTGCCAGGGTACCGCGCGTTACCCCCATCATCAGCGCCGCCAAACTCACAGGCAAGACACCTGACGGACTTTCAATCGGGATCGTAGAGGCAGTGACGGCAGAGAGCAAGGCAGAGATTGACTCCTTGGGTACAAGATCATGGCAGACCGTTGAGCCATTGACCAACTATTTTGTCACACGGGTGATGAAGGATTTTGGAGAGGGCAGGACTGTGATAGGCGGGGCCTACACCAACACACACCGTTTCCTTGAAGGAACAGGTATCGACGGACTCGTAAGAAGTGCCAATACTGCGGGTGTCGATTTCTCCCATCAGTTCGGCACTGAAAGAAACTGGTTCTTCTCCGGGGCGGTGGCTGCAAGCAACCTCAACGGCAGCGAGGAGGCCATAGAACGAATGCAGAACTCGTCTGTTCACTTTTACCAGAGACCCGATGCTGATTATGTTGACGTTGACCCCACGAAAACCTCAATGAATGGGTTCGGTGGCAACCTTCAGACAGGCAAAGTAGGCGGACACTGGAATTTTATGGCCTTCGGTTATTTCAAATCGCCAGGATTTGACCTCAACGATGTCGGTTACCTGCAGAGCGCTGACGCTGTCATGACAGGACTGTGGTCGGCCTATAACTTTGACAAGCCCTTCAGCATCTTCAGACAGATAAGACCCAATGCAAACTTCTGGACCGGATGGGACTGGGGTGGCACACATCTCTTCACCGGCGGTAACCTGAGCGTCTACAGCCAGTTCAAAAACCTCTGGTGGATAAGCATCGGCGGCAACTATGAGGGTAACTCCCTCTCCAACACCCTGCTCCGCGGAGGACCATCGATGCTCAGCCCCTCATACCTTAACGGATTTCTTAACGTAGGCTCCAACAACTCGAAAATGATCTACGCCACATTGTGGGCCAACAGCGGAAGAGGAGGAGATGATGCCTCAAAAAGATACTCCGCCGGCTTCAACCTCACTGCCAAGCCGGGACAATCCTTTTCTGTCACTCTCTCTCCCTCCTACTCAAAGAACATGAATACCCTTCAGTATGTAACGCATATCTCTGACGGTGACCGTTACCTGCTCAGCCAGATAGACCAGCAGATAGTAAGCATGTCGCTCAGGCTGAACTACAATATCACACCCGACTTTACCATCCAGTACTGGGGACAGCCGTTCCTGGCAGCAATGGATTACAGCAGGTTCAAGGTAGTGACAGATCCTAAGGCAGAAAATCTCTCAGACCGATACCGCCTCCTGACGGAAGGTGAGATGAGTTTCGACCCTGATGAAAACAGGTACTTCGTTGATGACAACAATGATGGTGTCAGCGACTACGATTTTAGCAATCCCGACTACAATTTCGATCAGTTTTTATCAAACCTGGTAGCCCGGTGGGAATTCCGTCCGGGATCAACGATATACCTTGTGTGGTCACAGACACGTGATTACTCTGACAACACAGGCTCCTTTTCTCTTGAACAGAACCTCAACAATCTCTATACAGAGAAGAAGCCCTATGATGTTTTTCTTATAAAATTCACCTACAGGTTCGGGCTGCGGTAAGCGCCTGTACATGCAGGTCCGGAAGAGCGGGTCGGAGAGGCCCGCTCTTTTTTTGTCCCTGTCCGCAGCTATCTTTCATTACGTCAAACACTTTTTTGCATAAATTTGACCTGCCTTTTCTTAATAACCCTGCAATACTGCCTTAATGAAGAAATGCCTCATTTTATTGTCTGTTATGCTCTCGCTGACGGTCAGCGGGCAGGACTATGATAAGAGGATCTACACTGCCACCCGTATTACTGCCCCTCCTGTCATCAACGGAGAGCTGGATGATGAAGCCTGGCTTCAAGGGGAGTGGAGCGGTGATTTCCGGCAATATGAACCTTATGAAGGAGCCCCGGTAAAAGAGAAGACTGAATTCAAGCTTCTCTATGATGACCACAGTATTTACGTTGCCATTAAGGCCTATGACTCAGCCCCTGACAGCATCGTCTCAAGGATGACCAGGCGTGACGATACTGACGGTGACGAGGTTGTTATAGCTTTTGACTCATACTTTGATCAGCGCACGGCTTTTGGTTTTGGCGTCAGCGCCGCAGGCGTCAAGGGCGACCTGATATGGACCGATGACGGGATGAACGAAGATGAGACCTTCGATCCCATCTGGTATGTTAAAACGGCTATTTATGACTGGGGATGGGCGGCAGAGATGCGTATCCCTCTTACCCAGCTGCGTTTCTCCGCAGCAGAAAATCAGGTCTGGGGTTTTGAAGTCATCAGGGAATTATACCGGCATAATGAGACTGACATGTGGCAACCTATTGCCAGGAATGCTTCCGGGTTGGTTCACAACGCAGGGCTTCTTCACGGGCTGAGTAATATCAAACCCCGGACACTCTTTGACCTCACACCTTACGGGGTGGCTAAAATTGAGACCTACGAGGGGGAAGAGGGCAACCCATGGTACGACGGATCCGATTTCAAAGTCAATGCAGGCCTCGATGCCAAGATAGGAGTGACGAACAACATGATCCTCAGCCTCTCCCTGAATCCCGACTTCGGGCAGGTGGAGGCAGACCCCTCTGAAGTCAACCTGACAGCCTTTGAAACATACTTCAGGGAGAAAAGACCTTTCTTCATCGAGGGCAAGAACATCACCTCCTACAACCTTGGTATTAGCGATGGGGATGAGGGAAACGACAATCTTTTCTATTCGAGACGTATCGGCAGAAGACCGTCGCTGAGTCACGATGCGGAAGAGGGTGAATTCGCCTGGACACCTCAGTTCACTCCAATCATCGGTGCGGCAAAGCTGACCGGCAAATCGGCCGGCGGACTCTCGGTAGGATTCATTGAAGCGGTGACCTCACACGTCAATACCAGGATTCTTAATGACCTGACCGGCGAGACATCATACCTGACTGCTGAACCGCTGACAAACTTTGCCGTAGGCAGGGTGCAACAGGATTTCAACGGCGGAAAGACGATCATCGGAGGCATGGTGACCAGTACCATCAGGATGCTGGACGAGGAGACAGAGAATTATTTTCATAAATCTGCCACCACCGGAGGGGTTGACTTCACACAGTATTTCAAAGATATGAACTACATCTTCCAGCTCCGTACCGTCTTCAGTAACGTCACAGGAACAGAGGATGCCATAGCCCGTACACAGCGCTCAGTGATACATAACTTCAGGAGACCGGATGCAGAATACACCGAGTATGATCCGTCGCGAACATCACTGAGCGGCCTGGGTGGAAATCTGTTGACGGGCAAGATAGGAGGCAACTGGCAGTTTCTTTACCTCTCGGCATGGAAATCGCCCGGTCTTGAACTGAACGATATCGGCTATATGCAGGTTGCCGACCAGTATCTTGGCGTGGGAGTAATAAACTACAACATATACAAGCCGTTCAGTATCTTCAACAGCATGTACTTCGGCACCAACCTGATCCATCTGATGGATTTCGGAGGCCATACCAACCTGGTTGGCATATCCCAGTCATGGTCAGCACATTACAAAAACCTCTGGAGCTCATTTATCAGCACACAGCTTAACAGCCAGGAGACAGACAACCTGCTTCTCAGAGGCGGCCCTGCAATGAAGATGCCAGCACAATTTTATGTAGGAGGAGGAATTAATTCCAACTCACGGAAGAGGCTCTCCGCCGAGATCGACTTCAGTCTCCACAAAACATTTCAGGCCGTTCGGACTGCGTATAACCTCAGCCTCGAGCTCAACTACCGGCCAATCAATACCCTGACCATCAGCGCTGAGCCCGAATATTTCAGGTCAATGAACAAAATGCAGTATGTGACCACCGTCTCTGCAACAAGCGGCCCCTATACACCCAGGTACATCTTTGGCACCATCGATCAGAAAGTACTCAGTATGTCTCTGAGGATCGATTACAACATCACACCTGACCTTACTATCCAGTATTGGGGCCAACCGTTCTTTGGTTCCGGAAAGTATTCCCGTTTCAAACATATCACATCCCCTTCTGCCGATGAGCTGTCAGACAGATACCTCACCTTTACGGACAGTGAGATCAGCTACAGTGATGAGACCTATTTTGTTGATGAAAACAGGGATGGCTGGATCGATTACGAGTTTGAGAATCCCGACTTCACCGTGAGCGAGTTCCTTCACAACCTGGTGATTCGCTGGGAGTTCCTTCCCGGTTCCACAGCCTACCTTGTATGGTCACAGACAAGGGAATACTATACCGGCGACGGTCTCTTCGATTTAGGCTCACAGGCAAATAACCTTTTCACTGACAATAAGCCTTATAACGTCTTCCTTCTGAAATTCTCCTACAGGTTTGGATTAAGATGATAAAAAGATGTGAATGGCCCTCAGGCGACCCGCTGATGATAAGCTACCATGACAATGAGTGGGGTGTACCTCTCCATGATGATAACAGGTGGTTTGAGACTATTGTTCTTGACGGCGCCCAGGCAGGCCTGTCATGGAGAACAATACTCCACAGGCGCGAAGGATATCGCAGGGCATTTGAAGGCTTTGACCCTTCAAGGGTAGCCAGGTATGACG
>CAZFIF010000146.1:0-6382 GCA_964519065.1 uncultured Rikenella sp. | reverse complement strand
TGGAGAAGCTTATGGAGGGCCGCACCTCACTGGTTATTGCCCACCGGCTTTCAACAGTTCGCAAGGCAGACAAGATAATAGTACTGAGCGGAGGAAAGATCGTTGAGCAGGGGACTCACACCGAGCTGCTGTCAAACGGCAGCGGACTGTACAAGACCCTCACAGAGCTTCAGTTAAGCGTCTGAACCTGCCAGAGCCGGACCAGTCGGCTGACTACATCTTCTTTACCTTAGGATTAGATAATCACCTGAAAACAGTTGCCGCATTGATCCGTATATAACATTACCGCCAGATCTTTCCGGGCAGGATGAATTGGGTTGCCTGTTATTACTTCAGAGTAAGATGATTTTTCTGTCTCGACCGTATCTCAGAGACTCTACGGGTACAGAAGCCTTATGGTCCATCCTCCTTCAGCGGTGGTCCTTATATACTGGAGCCTGTCATGAAGGCGGTGCTCTCTTCCCTGCCAGAACTCAATATAATCCGGTACCAGATAATATCCGCCCCACGCTTCCGGCCGGGGAACAGGCATGTCGCGGTACTTCTCTTCTGCCTCGGCGGCCATTCGCTCAAGCATCTCCCTGTTTTCCAGCTCGCTGCTCTGCTGTGATACTACAGCGCTGATCTGGCTCTGCCTGGGTCTGCTCCTGAAATAGGCATCCGACTCTTCGGCGGGAAGCCTGAAGACCTTGCCTCCGATCCTGACCTGCCGGTAGAGTTCATTCCAGAAGAATGTCATGGCAGCGTGGTTGTTCTGTTCCAGCTCCTCACCCTTTCTGCTGCTGTAGTTAGTAAAGAAGGAGAACCCCCTTTCGCTGAAATCTCTCAGTAGCACAATTCTTCCGGAAGGTCTGCCTTCAGCATCTGCGGTGGCAAGATGTACTGTATTGGGCTCGCTTACCTTATGCGCAATGGCATCCTCCATCCATCTCTCAAACTGGAGGATCGGGTCTTCCGCAAAATCACGGGGGTCAATGCCGACTCCGTGGTATTCATTCCGGAGAAGGCTGGTCGTTCTTCGCACGCTGTTCATATAAAGTGATTTATAATGGTCATTCCATATCCTTAACAACTGTTGCACCAATAAGTTTAGGGGGCAGGGGGCCCGTTTATATGAAAATATTACCTTTATAGCTCAAAACGTAGATGATATGACTGTGACACGCATTTTGTTGATGATTGCACTGGCGGCAGCCCTGCTGGCTCCGTTGAAAATAAGTGCACAGGTGCCTGTTCAGGTATCAAATGAAAGGGTCATCTCCGGGGGCCGGGCCTTCTTCATGCATGAGGTGCTGAAGGGTCAGACCCTCTATTCCATCTCCAGGGCTTACAAGGTGACCATTGATGCCATTACCCGTGAGAATGTAATCCCTGCCAGTGGCATCCAGGCAGGTCAGATGCTGAGGATACCCATATCTGCAGCAGCTTCCGGTGCAGCATCGGGAACCTCTTCCGCTGCCCAGCCGGTGCCGATGCCCAAACCGCGCCCCGCAGCAGCTACTCCCTCAGGATCGGCATCATCTTCCGGCATCAGGATATCACGTGAAAAGATCGTATTCAACAACAGGGAATACTACATGCACCAGGTTCTGAAAGGGCAGACCCTATATTCCATTGCAAAGGCGTACAAGGTTACGATACTTGACATTGACCGCGAAAATGTAATCCCGGCCAGCGGCATACAGGCTGGTCAGGTGCTAAGGATACCGGTATCTTCGTCGATTGTGGTGGAGGATGAAGTTCCTGAGCCACCTGCAGCCACTTCGGGAAGGAATCAGGCCCCTTCAGCTTCAGAGACCCCTGCCAGGGCTGCAGAGAAGCCTCAACCTCTGCCGGTTCAGGAGAAACCCCAGGCTGTTCCTGGCCAGGAGAAGCCCCGGCCGCAATCCCAGCTGCCACATCAGGAGCCGGCTGACGCAGCATCAGGCAAGGTGACTGCAGAGACGCAGCCTTCAAAGACGGAAGAGCCCAGGGCAAAGGAAGAGACCCCCGAACAGCCCGTGAAAGTACAGGCTCAGGAACCTGCTCCGGAGAGCGAGCCTCCGGCAGTCAAGCCGCAACCCGAAAAAAGAAGGGTACACAAGGTCAGAAAGGGAGAGTCGCTCTCCGATATAGCTGATAAATACGGCATCACGGTCCAGGAGTTGAAGAAGGCAAACAAGGGAGTAATATTCGCCATGCCTGACATGCGCCTGGTGATACCCTCGCCGGATGAATCAGGGCAGAAATAGATCCGGGGAATAGTAATAGCCTAAAAGGGGTATGGTTTAACCAGATACCAGCCCCTTTAAATATTTTTCTGCACACTTTCCGATTGCCGATTGCTTCCAGCCGCCAAAGCCCTGGTGGAGGTGGCCGACTGCCAACTTACCTTATGATCCTCTCCGAACGAAACAGCTCCTGGGTGCCTGGCCATGTGGGCGCGCCCTCATCTTCAGCAGTGATAAGTATCCGGTAAGGCACGAAGGGGGTTTTCGTCTCCAGCCTGGCCTTGTTTAGCCTGTCACTGACAAGAATCCCGATATTCTGAAATGAACCGTCTTCCTTCTCCACCCAGACAATATACTGGCTTCTCGGAGGGTTGAGCCGTTCGGCATCTGCCAGGTAGTTGACCCTGACAGTGATGGTGTAATTTCCGTTTTTGTCCTGCCTGATCTTCGTTGACCCTTCAGCTGCCGGAGCAAGCTGTGAGACCGGGAAGTTAATGGTGATGGCGCAGGAACTCATCATTACCGCTATGACAGCTACAATAAAAAGGTTTAATGTTCTCATCATATCTGGTTTTGATTATTCTCATTCTGCTGCAACATTCAGGGCGAAAATTTACTTCAAATACTCTTGCAGCCTCTTAACACTCTCACTTCCACAAGGCAGATGCATTAAAAATTGCTTCTTTGACGGAAATTTACTAATTTTCGTTCAATTAATACGCGTCAAACCAAAGTTACAATAGAAATGAAAACCATCAAAGCATTAATCCTAATCATGGCAGTACTCAGCCTTACAGGCTGCAAGTACAAGACACTGTCGGAGCAACTTGAAGTTGAAAAACAGGATCTGATCAGTCAGCTTGCCAAGAGCGAATCAACAGTGAAGGAGTATCTCTCCGTAATGAACGATGCTGACGCAAAGCTCAGCGCACTGCTTGGCCAGGAGGCAGGAGGGCAGGCGGAGGCCGGGGAGCTGCCGGCAAGAATGGCGCAGGCAATAGCGGATATTACCGCTGCGATGGAGGAGACAGAGCAGAAATACCAGTCTGCCAGAAACCGTTATTACAATGCCAGCTCAAAAGTGAAGGCCCTGGAAGAGGAGGTCTCGGAGCTTAAGGTTCTCGTACAACAGAAAGACAGCCTGATCAACGTAATGAATGAGAAGAGCGCAGCACTTGCTGCTACCATAGAAGAACAAGCCGCTAACATTGAGACTCTTACAGGAAAGAACAGTGAGATGGAGGCAACCATAAGTGAGATAACGGGTAACCTCAACACTGCCTGGTATGTTGCAGGCACGAAGGATGAGCTCATCAGCGGGAATGTAATCACCAAAACCGGCGGTTTCCTGGGGTTCCTGGGAAGGGTTATGGTGCTGTCACCATCGTTGAGCAGCAGCAGTATGGAGAAAATAGACATACGTGAGAAGACAACATTCGCGCTAAAGGGTACCATTGATAAGCTGGAGTTTATTACTCTCCACCCCTCGGGCAGTTATCAGCTTACCACCACTGATGCTGAAACTGTCACCTTGACCGTAACTGACCCGGCCAGGTTCTGGGAGGGATCAAGATACATGGTGGTGGTACTGTGACCCACTATTCAAACATGGATTGAAGACTTTTCGGGGCAACATTGTTGCCCCGATTTTTTTCTTATCCCTGTGCAGCACTGTCATAAAAAAGAAGGTCTTTCAACCGAAAACCTTATCGTTCATCATCGTTTCTGCCTGTTAAAATGATCCGTCAGAAATAGTACTACTATAACTTTAATTCATGCAAAAATGAACACTTCAGGAACCAGGAGATTACTTGCCGCTGCCATTGCCCTAATGCTATTATGTGCACCAATTGTCCATACCCAGTCAATCGAGGGCGACTGGCACGGGGTAGCAGACCTTCAGGGTATCAAATTGCGGATATCGGTGCATGTCACCTCTACTGACCAGGGTTATGCCTCCACATGGGACAGTCCTGACCAGGGTGCATTCGGGATACCCTCCACCACTACTGAGTTCAGTTATCCGGAATTTATTTTTACCCATGCCGGGGCAGGAGTGAAATATAAAGGTCAGGTGGATCCGTCCTATACGGTTATCGATGGTACCCTTGAACAGGGAGGCCGGAAGTTCAGGATACTCTTTGGCAGGGATCCGATAGAACCCCTGCCTGGCAGTGCTGCCGCACTGAGGCAGAGCTATGACAAGCAGGAGACATACATCGTTATGCGTGACAGTGTCAGGCTCTTTACCTCAATATACACTCCGAAGGACACCTCGGTTACGCACCCCATACTTATCATGAGGACACCTTACAACAGTGAACCGTCAGGGCCGGGCAACTTCAATTACTTTGTCCAGCTCTATTCGAGATACATGGACGAAGGCTATATCATGGTCTTTCAGGATGTGAGGGGCAAGTATCTGAGTGAAGGTCTCTTTGAAGACATCAGACCATACATCCCTGTCAAGAAAAGCGACAAGGAGACTGATGAGACAACCGACACATGGGATACCGTTGACTGGCTGATAAAAAACGTTCCCGGCAACAACGGCAGGGTTGGTATCTTCGGGATATCCTACCCGGGGTTCTATGCAACCATGGGAATCATCGATGCCCATCCGGCCGTAAGGGCAGTCTCACCGCAGGCACCTGTCACAGCCTGGTTCATGGGCGACGACTTCCATCATAACGGGGCCTTCTTTATGCTTGACTGCTTCAATTTCTACTACGGCTTCGGACAACCCCGCAAGGGACCCTCCAGGGTGGGTAACAGGTCATTTTCATGGCCGGTGGAAGATAATTACGAGTTTTTCATGTCTGTGGGTGCCATCCGCAACCTGGTTCCGCTCTATCTTGGTGACAGCGTAAAATTCTGGAATGACGCCTTTGCGCATCCAGACTACGACTGGTTCTGGCAGGAGCGCGATCCGCGGCAGCATCTTACTGATGTGGCTCCGGCGGTGCTCACCGTGGGCGGGTGGTTTGACGCTGAAGACCTCTACGGAGCCCTGAAGACTTACGAGGCAATCGAGCAACAGAATCAGTCATCGACCGCAAATTACCTTGTGATGGGTCCCTGGTCGCACGGGCAGTGGGCTACAGGCAAGGCAACCAACCTGGGTAATATATACTGGGGTATGGATGCAAACGAGCAGTTCCAGCAACTCGAGGAGAGATTCTTTAACTATCACCTTAAGGGAGAAGGAGACGCTGATCTTGATGAAGCCACTGTTTTTGTCACAGGATCAAATGAGTGGAGGAGTTTTGAGGCCTGGCCACCGAAGAACATTACTGAAAAGAAACTCTGGTTTCATCCCGGGGAGAGAGCTTCGTTCACCCCGCCGTCGGGTAAGGAGAGCTTTGATGAGTATGTCTCTGACCCGATGAACCCCGTACCCTATACAGAGGATGTTCATAAGAACAGGACTGCGGAGTATATGACTGATGATCAGAGGTTCGCCTCAAGGCGTCCCGATGTAATGGTCTATCAGACAGATATTCTCGATGAAGATGTCACCCTGACCGGGCCGGTGGTGGCAGATCTCTTCGTCTCAACCACCGGTACCGACGCAGACTTTGTTGTCAAGCTTATAGATGTCTTTCCTCCGAAAATGAAGGCAGACGATGATCAGGAGGTCAAGGTACCGCTGGGTGGCTATCAGATGCTTGTACGCGGTGAGGTCTTCCGCGGCAGGTACCGCAACAGCTTTGAGCATCCCGAGCCTTTCGTTCCGGGCAAGGTGGCAGAGGTGAGGTATGCACTACCCGATGTGGCCCACACCTTCAGGAAGGGGCACCGTATCATGATACAGGTGCAGAGCTCATGGTTCCCGCTGGTGGACAGGAATCCGCAGAAGTTCGTAAACATCTATAAGTGCACGGAGAGCGACTTTCAGAAGGCTACGCACCGGATCTATCACGATGCAAAGCATCCATCCCACATAACCGTGAGTGTGCTGTAGCAGGGTTTCGTTCTTTAACCTTTTAGAAACCTTCACTGCGAATGGCTTCAATCTCCTCTATGGTTTTGGGTTTAGGTTTTCCCAGTAACAGGGCGCCATTTTCAGTCATCACAAAATCCTCTTCATTTCTTATGCCGCCAAAATCGTGGTACCTGTAAACCTCCTCCCAGTTTATAAACTCATTGAACCTGTTTTGACTTCTCCACAG
>CAZFIF010000145.1:0-6386 GCA_964519065.1 uncultured Rikenella sp. | reverse complement strand
TCGAACAGGATCTTCATCGTGCACCGCCTCGACCGCGACACCTCCGGGCTGATGATGTTCGCCCGCAGCGAGAAGGTGCAGAGCCTGCTGCAGCGCGACTGGAAGCGCAATGTCACGGCACGCACCTATGTGGCCCTGGTGGAGGGCGAGGTGACGGAGCCTGAGGGTGTCATCAAATCATACATATACGAGAGCAAGGCGCTGGTGATGCACTCCACGCCCGACCCAAAACGTGGTGACCTTGCCGTCACCCGGTTCAGGCTGCTGAAGAGCGGCAGTGAGTACTCCCTGCTAGAGATCACCCTCGAGACAGGCAAGAAGAACCAGATAAGACTCCACATGCAGGAGAAAGGTCACAGCATAGCAGGAGACAAGAAATACGGGGCGACGTCAAGTCCCATAGGAAGGCTGGGACTGCATGCCAGCGTGCTGGCCTTCATCCATCCCGTCACCGGCAGGGAGATGCGCTTCGAATCAAAAGTGCCGGCAAAATTCAGGCGTATGGTCTGACCAGGAAGGCCGGCCGGCTGCCCGATAGAGGAATTGCCACTGCATATCTTACCCGCACCTGATCCTGTTCTGTTGACCCTTATCCTGTCAAGCCCGGCCCGGAGCGGTGTCTCTCCTGTGCAGTAGAGCCCGCACTACCAGCGACAGCAGCAGACAGACTCCGAGGAACAGGATGATGGTCGGCGAACAGGGGATATCCATCACCCATGAGAGATAGAGACCCAGTACGGCAGAGATGCCGCCTACCATTAACCCTACAAAGATTCTTGTTGTCCAGCGCGATGCGAACAGGGCTGATATCGATGAGGGTATGATCAGAAAGGCAAAGATCGTCAGGATACCACCTATACTGACCGCCTCGACGATGACGATGCCAAAGGTCAGATAAAAGAGAAAGTCCCAAAGCTTCGGATTGGTTACAGATCCGGCTTCACCACGGTACGCCGAGGTAACACCCTTGAACTTCTCCCTGAAGATATAGTGAAACCCGCCGACAACAGCCACAACGGCGGCCAGGCGTGCTATCTGGCCCCAGGAGACCCAGAGTATGCTGCCGGCAAGCATATCATGAATGTGGACATCACCACCCGCACCCTTGTCAAGTATTATCACGGTGGTTGTTGTAGCTACCGCATAGGCAATGCCTATCAATGCTTCCATGGGTATCCTTATCCTGCGGCTCTTCAGAAGTGTAAAGACACCGGCAGCCGCCAGGCAGAAAAGATATGCCATCAATGTCCTTGAGTCATGTTCATGCTGATGACCCTGTCCCCCGCTATGCATCGTTTCCATCACCAGTGTGACCGCACTGCCCAGTGCAGCTATCTGTGCCAGTGCGATGTCAATGAAGATAATCTCCCTCTCAATGACATGGATGCCGAAATAGACCATAATTGCTATCAGCAGCAGACTGGCCACAAAAGGTGCCATCATGAATTCAAGCGCTGTTGCCATCATCTTTCGTGTTTGAGATTAAGTCCATTGACTCTTTTCACAGCCAGCTTGCCGAAAGCAAGGAGAAACACAGTGATACCCAGCAGGGTGACTATCGCGGGAGCATTTGAAATATTGAGTGTATATGACAGGTACATCCCGAGAACTGACCCGATAATGCCTATTATCCAGCTCCAGAGGAACCGTTTCTTCCAGCTTGCAGTGAAGAGTGTGGCGGCTGCCGTGGGAGCTATGAGAAGGGTAAAGACCATAAAGATGCCTCCAATGGGTACGGACTTGACTATGACAACGCTGAAAGTAATGTAAAAGATAAGTTCGTAACCTCTTGTCTTCCATATACCGTATGGCACACCGTTCCTGGTGTCTGAAATGAGAATGAATTGTTTTCTGAATGCCAGGTGTATTAACCCTATTACAATAAAAATAATGAAACAGGAAAGTACCTTATCCCATGTCACCCAGAGAAGGTTGCCGGTTATGGTTTTGGTGATGAAGTTGGATCCTCCGGGTATCCGTTCTGCCAGCAGCATCGCCAGTCCCAGCCCGATGCAGTAAATAATGCCTATGATCGCTTCCTGGGATATAAGCTGCTTCCTGAATTTTGTGAGGGCAAAGAGACTGATGATAACGATGGTAAAAAGGTATGAGATCATCTGTACGTGTGCCGATTCCTCCGCGAGGCCAAGCAGGAGCCCTATCATAGTACCCAGGGCAGCTATCTGGGCCACGGCAATATCAATAAAAATGATGCCTCGCGACAAAATGTGGTTGCCAAAATAGCTCAGGATTCCTGCCATAAGGATACTGGCCGCTATTGGCGCTGCAAGAAACAAGAGGTTGTCTAACATAAATGAGTAATTAAATCTCTGTGATAATCATTAATAGATATCCAACATGGTCACCTGATGCTTGCATTTATCTGATCGATCCAGTAATCCACCAGTTTGAAGTTATCATCAACTCCTGGTATGCCGTCAACAAAGAGCGGCAGATAGAGTGCCTTGATTCCGGTTTTGTCCTCGATCATCTGTGCTGTCTTCTTCTCAAAGTAGCTGGCCACAATCATAAGGTTGATATTCTGATCCTTAATCAGTTCTATCATATTCTGCACATGTTTTGCGGAAGGTGGTATCCCGGGTTTCGGTTCTATGTATCCAAGGATCTCCAGTCCAAATGTGTTTGTCATGTAAGACCAGTTCTTGTGATAGGCTATTACCCGCTTTCCCCTGAATGGCAGCGCATCTTTGAGCCATCCACCCAGCAGGTCAATGAGCTTACCTCCCTCATATGACCTGTCGAGGAATGTAAACAGGGTGTTGTTCTCCAGCATCTTTGTCAGCGTGGGTCCGCCAAACAGATCGACAAGCCTGTCACCGAAGAGTGCCCGGTCAACCCTGTCGATGAAGGCATCCCTGTTTTTCTGATAGTAGTCGGCATTCCCCGGGTCTGTCTTCATCAATCCGATGGTAATATTGCCGGCAATGACCTTCCAGTTTACCGGGCCTGTGTTTATGTGGGGATTCCCCATCAGATGAACATCACCTTCGGTCCTGTCTCCTGACTGGACCTTCTCCACGACGTTGACACCGTCAGACACGGAGACGAAGCCGGGCTCACCGTCCATGATCTTCCTGTTGCGTGCCTTGTCCAGCAGTGTTGCTGCCCACATCTCAAGATCCATACCTGTGGTTATCCACATATCGGCATTGGAAAGAGTAACTGCATAGCTGGGTTTGGGAGGCACAAAATGCGGGTCCTGCTCACCGTGTGCAATGTAAGTCACCGTAGCTTTGTCTCCGGCAATAAACTTTGCAATAGAGGCATAATCTGAAAAAGAACATACAATATTCAGTTTGCTGCCTGGCTGACCGTAGCGACTCCTTGTCTGCACTCTGGACTGATTCTGAGCATCCAGGGGTGCCTGAAGTAACAGTAGCCCCATGGATAACAACAGTGCTGTCTTTATCATTACGTTATTTGCTTTCGAATAGTTATTCATATCTGTAATATTGATTTAGTCTTAATAAGCTTCATGTTTATGCGGCCCCATGGCCCAGCATACCTGGACCAATATGGTATGATCACTTGGCAGCAGTCCCGGCATCAGCGGATCAAGGCTCTCAATGTTTCTGCGGTTATGCTGATACTGCAGCCTGGTGAAGACAAACTCACTCTGCCAGAAATCGAGATTGACAGTGTAATCCCATTCGTATAGTCCCTTATCAAACGGCAGCTCCGAGTAGCCTACTCTTGCACCGACCCAGAATCTTGCATTGAGCTTGTTCTGGACGGAAGTATAAAATCCCTTGGTTTTTACACTGGCATTGTTCCCGTTTCGGTGGCTGTAGAGTATCTCCGTCTTCCAGTCAAAGGTCCGGTATTTTTCCCTGCCCATTGGAACCCATTTGTATTCCAGCCCCAGGCTCCCGATGAATGAATAATTATCTCCGGGGGACGGGTTTCTACCGGCGACACCGCTTAGCCGGAACTCAAAGAAGCTGTTCTCCGAGATATCGTAATAATTTTTAAACTGACCTGAATAAAGAAAGCTGTTGTCAGCGAAGCTGAAATTGTCACCTGTTTTGGTTCCGCGGATTACTGACAGATCGAGTGTGCTGGCGTCAGCAAATGCTATCTCCGGCAACATAAACGACGATGAAAAGCCAGCTCCTCCCAGGCCTTTGTTGCTGAACAGGTTAACAAGTGCCCGGGGACGGTCGAACTGTGGCAGTGCGTGATCATGGTACCTGTTCAGCGGTCCGAACTCAGAATAAAAAATTCCCAGTTTCAGGTTCATTTTCAAAGGAAGGTTCAGCCATTCCAGATATGCCTCCTCAATGCTTATCTCCTCTTTTGAGATAGAGATGAAGGTCTTCCCCCTGGTAAAAGGATCGAGGGGAGCTTCCAGTGCCAGCTCTATCTCCCTCAGGTGAAACCCGTTGTTGCCATATGACACATCACCGGGTTCTGAGATAAACTCATGATCTGAAGTACTCGCAGCAGCGAAGAAATCACCTCCCAGACTCACATTGGGATTGAGTCCCTGTTGCTGACGTACTCCGCTGTGAAATTTCTTTGAGAGATTCTCCTCCCTCTGCTTATCCATTACCGCCATCTGGCTGGCCTCCTCAATAAGCTTCTGCAGCTCTCCCTCCTCCTCTGCCAGCTTCTCTTTCCGTATCATGTCCGATACCAGGGAGTCAAGCCTCAAAACGACAGCCTGATTCTCTCTTCTGAGTTCTGCCAGTTCTGCTTTTACAATATCAAGTGAATCCTGCAATAATTGAGGCGTAAGCTGCCGGCTCTGCCCGCAGAGTGATTGAGCCGGAAAAATTATTGCAATAAAGACAAGGTTAAAAATCCATTTCCTCATAGTAAAATCTTAATAGTATTAGGTATAACAGTCCGGAATAACTGATTACTCAGACCAGAAAAAGAGCTGGTCTGGCTACTAATAAGATGTCAGAGGAGGAGCGTGATAGTTTTTAAGGAAAAAGAGATCAGGATTTACAAAGGATACATTGACTAAGGCATTCTTTATTCTTTTTACCGGAATGAGCAGTGCCAGGTAAACAAAAAGGATACCGAGGAGCAATGCGGGATTTGAGATCTGATCAAGTATCAGCAATTCTGATGAGGTGTGATGATGTTCCTGAAAAGGAGTGCCCTCCTGTCCCCTGTCGAACGGATGCGCATGTTTTACAACGATGCCTGTTGACAACCGGTGAAAGTGCTGGTTTACCGTTGCATTCACCAGTGAGCAGAGTACAACCAGGAGGAAGAATGGAATAACAGTTTTTGATATTTTTCTCAGCAAGGGCACGCTGTCTGCTTCATTTTACCAGGCGATAAAAATACATTAATTTTTTAATACCCCTGATACCATGAGGGTTTAGTTTTTATGCCGTGTAGCAGAAGCGGGATCTCTTCCCACTTTAATAAAACCGGTCACTGCCCGGGGTGAACCGCCAATTGTACGTCCCTTGCCGGTGAGGAGCGAACAGGAGACTCGTCCCTAACAGCAGTACCGGCAAGAGTCCGGCGGGTGTTAAAAAATGAAACTCCGGAATAATCAGCAGTATGATCAGCATCAACAGATTATGATGCCGTGGATGAACATCTTGTCAGAAATAAGGGAATATGCGGATCGGTCTGGTCAGCCTGACTGAAACACTATTCCGGCAGATCTCAACCTGCTAGAAAGGCCAGAAGTTATTGTCGTACCACACCTGCTCCCTCAGCTCCTTGTCGATCCTCATCAGCCACTTGTGGTGCCCCCTCTCCCAGTCGGCCAGCATGCTGTACAGCGCCTTTTCGTTCTGGTCAGCAGCCGCAGCAGCACGTGAGGAATAGAGATCAACAGCCTTTGCCTCAAAGTCCATCGCTGCGCTGATAGCCGCAGCTTCAAATCCCGCAGCGCTGATCTGGCTCTTCATCTCCTCCGTGAGTACCTTCAGTGATACCTCATCGGGAGCATTGCCTGTCTGTGATGTGACATCGAGGAAGGTTTTATGCTTCTGATAGTTTTTGAACTGCTCTGAGAGAAAGCGGATATGTTCTCCCTCCTCTTCCGCTATCATGGTAAATATCCTCTTGACGGCTTCGCTATCAGTACGGGCAGCAACGTCCGAATAGAATGCCCTGCCGCGATGCTCCAGCAGGATGGCCTCCTTGAGAATGTCCGTGGTGCTTTTTGTATCCATTGTCGTTTTTGTTGGTTCAGGGATGATCAGCAAGATAACAAATTCACCGATATTTTGTTCCGCCAGCCGCCGAATCCATAACCATTTCCCGCCCTTCAATCTGGCTACTTCGCTTCCCGAAGTATTGTGTCGGGATTAACGCTCGGGCCACTACTGCATCATCCCCCCTGCAGGCTGGCTGCTCACTAAAATGACCCACCGGGTCATTTATTGACGCTC
>CAZFIF010000144.1:0-6388 GCA_964519065.1 uncultured Rikenella sp. | reverse complement strand
GGATGCCTGCGATGCACCGACTGCGGTGCATCGAAGTGCAGCTGATTCAGCCGGCTGTCGGCAGTCTGCAGTCGACAGTCTTCAGCCCATGTTCAGCAGTACAAAATTGACCGCAAGACTGCAGGACCTTCAGACCTCAGACCTCAGACCCCAGACCTCAGACCTTCAGGCCTCTATTTAGAAGGTCGGGACAGCTGAGTTTGCCAGTGAGAGGTCAATCTCCTCTGTGGTAGCCTCATGGTCGGGCAGGTAACCTTCAAAATACTTCTCGTAGGCGGTGATGTCAAAGTGACCGTGGCCGCTCAGGTTGAAGAGGATGGTCTTTGAGACGCCCTCGAGATCAGCACGGCGTGCCTCGTCAAGGGCGCCCGCGATGGCGTATGACGACTCCGGTGCAGGCAGTATGCCTTCCGTCCTGGCAAAGAGGATGGCCCCCTCAAAGCACTCACGCTGCATCTTGGCTTTCGCCTCAACAAATCCGTCCTTGCGCAGCTGGCTGACAAGCACCCCGGCACCGTGATATCGCAGTCCTCCCGCGTGTATCTTGTCAGGGATGAAGTTATGACCCAGCGTATACATCGGCAGCAGAGGGGTCATACCCGACTGGTCGCCGAAGTCGTAGGTGAACTTACCCTTGGTCAGCTTCGGGCAGGAGGCTGGCTCTACGGCCACCAGCCTGGTCTGTTTGCCGTTTGTCAGGTTCTCGCGCAGGAAGGGGAAGGAGATGCCCGAGAAGTTGGAGCCTCCGCCAAAGCATCCTATCACCACGTCGGGGTAGTCTCCGGCTTTGTTAAACTGTATCAGCGCCTCCTCACCTATAATGGTCTGGTGGAGGATAACATGATTAAGCACGCTTCCCAGTGAGTATTTGGTGTAGGGATCCTGGGCGGCTATCTCCATAGCCTCAGAGATGGCTATGCCCAGGCTGCCCGGCGAATCAGGGTCGAGCTCAAGAACCTTTCTTCCGGCAACGGTCATGGTGCTGGGTGAGGGAACCACCTTAGCATTGTAGGCGTTCATCATAAGCTTGCGTCCGGGCTTCTGCTCATAGCTTACCCTGACCATGAATACCAGCAGCTCCAGACCGAAGTGGTTGCAGGCGTAGCTCATGGCACTGCCCCACTGGCCTGCCCCGGTCTCCGTGGTTATGCGCCTCACACCCTCCATCTTGTTGTAGTAGGCCTGTGGTATGGCTGTGTTAGCCTTGTGTGACCCGGAATAGTTGCCACCCTCGTACTTGTAGTAGATCTTGCTTTTCGTGCCGAGAGCCTTCTCAAGGTTATGAGCCCGGAAGAGGGGAGAAGGACGGAAGGTGCGATACAGATCGAGCACCTCATCAGGAATTTCAATATATCTCTCCGTCGACACCTCCTGTTTTATCAGCTCCATCGGGAAGATGACCGATAGGTCGTCGGGACCCACCGGCTTGCCGGTGGCAGGGTTCAGCGGAGGCAACGGCTTGTTGGGCATGTCAGCCATGATATTATACCATTTGCGGGGCATTTCGTTTTCCGTCAGCAGAATTTTTGTGATTTTTTCCATGGTTTGAAGATTTTAAGGTTAGACAAAAAAAGAGGCGCGCTGTGATCAGCGCGCCCCTTTGCATAATTATACTATACAGGTTATATAACGACGTGATTCACAGACTCATCCATTGAGCTGCACCAGCGCCAGACATATAACGTGAATTGTTTCATCGATGCAAACATAGTGAAAATTCCATACCACAACTGCCGTAGGAAAATATTTTTTTCCCGGGACAGCAGTTTTAACTTTTATTTTGAATTATGCCTTACCGCCAGAACCTCTTCGATATCCGTCAGATTTACCGACTTAGCCCTGAGCAGTACCAGCAGATGGTAGAGCAGGTCGGCAGCCTCATTCCTGAAAAGGTCAATGCTATCATCCTTTGCTTCAATTATCAGTTCAACTGCCTCTTCTCCAACCTTCTGGGCGATCTTGTTGATGCCCTTCCGGTAAAGCTTGTTTGTGTAGGAATCTGATGCATCTTCACCTATCCTGTTGCTGATAATCTTCTCAAGCCTGTAGAGGAATCCCCGGGCCTCCCGGTCGCCAAAGCAAGAATATGTTCCCAGGTGACATACCGGTCCCGCCGGCACAACCCTGATCAGCAGGGCATCCTGATCGCAGTCGGCCAGCATATCAACCACGGTCAGAAAGTTCCCGGAGGTCTCTCCCTTGGTCCAAAGCCTCTGCCTGCTACGGCTGAAGAATGTGACCCTTCCTTCACTGACCGTTTTCTGGTAGGCCTCCTCATTCATGTAACCGACCATCAGCACCTGCATCGTGGTGCTGTCCTGTATCACGGCAGGGACCAGGCCATCTTCCTTATTAAAATTGATGTTCATCATATAATAATTTATTTTTAATGGCATGATTGCCTGTCCCGATTTATCGGGAGAACCTCCATGTAGTTGATTATTACATTATTGTGTTTATGTATCCAAATACATGGAGGTTTCATAGTCTTACGTTTATATTATTTTGTTGAAGGTATCTCTTAAGATCCGGTATCAGTATCTCGCCGAAGTGGAATACTGAGGCAGCCAGTGCTGCCGTGCACGATGTCTCTTCAAAGACTTTTTTGAAGTGTTCCATAGTGCCTGCGCCGCCGGAGGCAATGACGGGTATGTTCACCCTGTCACTTACGGCAGAGGTTATATCGGTTGAGAATCCCGCTTTGGTCCCGTCGCTGTTGACGGAGGTCAGGAGTATCTCGCCGGCACCCCGTTGCATTGCTTCCTCAGCCCATTGCAGTGTTCTGACCGTGGTGACGGTCCTGCCGCCGTTGATACAGACCCACCACTCACCATCAATCAGTTGTGCATCAATTGCCACAACTATGCACTGGCTGCCAAAGCTGTCGGCCAGCCTGGTTATCAGTGCCGGGTCAAGAACGGCAGCGGTGTTGACGCTCACCTTGTCAGCTCCGGAGCTGATGAGAACAGACACATCCTCCCTGGTGCTGATGCCACCGCCTACGGTAAAGGGGATGTTAATGGCATTGGCGATCTTCTCAACCAGGGGTGCCAGTGTCTTTCTCTTCTCATGTGTTGCCGTTATGTCGAGGAAGACAATCTCATCGGCAGCCTGGTCAGCATATGCCCTGGCCAGCTCCACCGGGTCGCCTGCATCCCGCAGATTGACGAAGCTCACCCCTTTGACGGTCCGGCCATCCCTTATGTCAAGGCACGGTATTATTCTTTTCTTCAGCATAATGCAGCCAGTTCTTTCAGTGATATCCTGCCTTCATAAATTGCTCTTCCGATGATAGCACCTTCGCATCCTGCCTCTCTGAGGGTAATGATGTCTGCTGCCGAGGTTATGCCACCGCTTGCAATGAGTGAGAGACCTCCGATAGCGACTATCTCCCTGTAGATGTCGAACGAGGGGCCGTCCAGCATTCCGTCTTTTTCAATGTCAGTGCACATGGCGTAGATAACACCTTCCTTCCTGTAGTACCGGAGGAAGCTGATTATGTCACTGTCAGATTCGGTGAGCCATCCTCCGGTTGCCACCTTTCTCTGTCGGAAGTCGGCGCCAAGGATGATCCTTTCGGGGCCGTATTCCTCCAGCCACTGAAGAAAAAGCGAGGGTTGTGTAACGGCAATACTTCCGCAGGTGACCTGTGAGGCGCCGCAACTGAAGGCAGTGCTCATATCGCCGGCAGATCTTATCCCCCCGCTGAAGTCCACCTTCAGTCCGGTATTGCATGCAATGGTTTCAAGCACCGCGTGATTCCGGATTTTTCCTTCCCTGGCGCCGTCGAGGTCAACCAGGTGGAGGTATTTTATTCCATGCTCTTCCATCTCCTGTGCCACAGCGAGCGGACTCCTGCCGTAGGTGGTTACCCTTGAGTAGTCGCCCTGAGCCAGCCTGACACAGGCGCCGTCTATTATATCCATGGCCGCAATTATTCTCATAGCCGGAGGAAATTTTCAAGTATACGCGCTCCTGTTGCAGCTGATTTCTCAGGATGGAACTGGGTAGCAAAGAAGTTGTCTTTGCGCATTGCTGCGGCAAAGGGCAATCCGTAATCGCAAACGGCTATGGTATAACCGTCGACTCCGGCATAATAGCTGTGTACATAGTAGACATCCTCACCCGGATCAATTCCTTTCAGCAGCGGGTCATCACTGAGGCTGACAAAATCATTCCATCCCATATGGGGAACTCTGGCCCCGGCAGGAAACCTTCTGACCTGTGTGTCAAATATGCCCAGGCCTTCAGTGTCACCCTCCTCCGAAGAGGCGCACATAAGCTGCAGGCCGAGGCAGATCCCAAGCACGGGCTGACTGAGTGAGACGATCAGCCTGTCAAGGCCTTTCTCCCTGAGATGTCTCATTGCTGACGCTGCCTCACCCACACCAGGGATGATTACCTTCTCTGCCCTGTTGATTACTTCCGGGTCGTCAGTGATCACCGCATCATGCCCCTGTCTCTTCAGGGCCACACTGACTGACATGATGTTCCCGGAGTTGTATTTCAGGATTGCTATCATAACTGTCCTTTTGTTGATGGCAGTAGGCCGTCATCGGTTTTGGTGACTGCCATCTTCAGTGCCCTGGCAAATGCCTTGAAAATGGCCTCGGTCTTATGATGCTCATTCTCTCCCGCAGCGTGAACATGGATATTGCATTTTGCAGTGTCACTGAATGATCTGAAAAAGTGGGAGAACATTTCAGAGGCGATATTGCCTACCCTTTCCGACCTGTAGACTGCATCCCATGTCAGCCAGGGCCTCCCGCCGAAGTCGAGTGTCACCTGTGCCAGTGAGTCATCCATGGGAAGGGTGAAGCCATAGCGTCCGATACCCCTTTTGCTTCCAAGGGCTATGTTAAAAGCCTCTCCGAGTACTATCCCCACATCTTCAACAAGATGGTGCTCATCGACTTTGAGGTCTCCGGTTGCCTTAAGGGTGATGTCAATGCTCCCGTGACGTGCCAGCTGCTCCAGCATATGATCCAGGAAGCCTATGCCGGTGTCAATGATGCTTCTGCCTGTTCCGTCGAGGGTTATCTCAGTCTCGATGACAGTCTCATTGGTTTTCCTGGTTACGGATGCTCTCCTCGGTATCTTTTTCAGGAACCGGCGGATCTCATCCCAGTTGGTAGTGCAGAGTGTGGCCTCACCGTTTTTCTCACTGCTGATCCAGATCGACCTGCACCCCAGGTTACGGGCCAGTGCGATGTCAGTCAGGCGGTCGCCGATGACATATGATGATTCCAGATCGACACCCTGTGCAAGATACTGTGTCAGCATTGCCGTTCCCGGCTTGCGGAAGGGGGAGTTTTCCTCCTCGAAGGAGCGGTCAATGAACTGGGCGGCAAATTTCACTCCTTCACCTTCGAGGATGGAGAGCATCTTATTATGAGGAGCGAGGAACGCTTCTTCCGGAAATGCCGGTGTTCCCAACCCGTCCTGGTTTGACACCATTACGAGCTCAAAATCTGTCTCCCGGGATATAGCTGAAAGGGCACATATTACCCCCGGCATGAATTCCAGCTTCTCCAGGCTGTCTGTCTGCTGGTCCGGAGGTTCTCTCAGGATGGTGCCATCCCTGTCTATAAACAACACTTTTTTCATATGCTAAATATTTTCATTGCTATTTGTGCCTGTAATCATCTGGTTCTTAGGTCCCTATCTTGCTTAGTTCATCCAGCAGCCTGTCGTTCTCGCTCCTGGTGCCTGCCGTAATGCGCAGGCATCCGCTGACCTCGCGGCTTCTGTTCCTGACAATGATGTTCCTGCTTATCAGTTTGTCATATACAGTGTCAGCATCCCTGACCTTCACAAGCAGAAAGTTTGCATCAGAAGGCCACACCTTTTCAACCACCGGAATCGTCGCCAGTTTTTCGGCAAGCCTCCTGCGCTCAGCAACAAGGGTATCTGTCTGTACGGCTATGGGCCTGATCTCTGTTAGTCTGTGAAGTGCCGCCTCCTGGTTCAGGGTACTTATATTGTAAGGAGGTTTCATCCGGAAGAAGTATTTCAGAATATCAGGTGCAGCGAATGCCATCCCAATCCTTGCCGCCGCCATGCCCATAGCCTTGCTGAAGGTTTGCATTACGACCAGGTTGTCATAAAGTCCGGTCTTTTCAATGAATGAAGGCCTCCCGCTGAAGTCGGCATAAGCCTCGTCAAGTACCACTATACCGTGGAAATTCCGGATAATGAATTCGATCCTGCCCGGATTCATGCTGTTGCCCGTCGGGTTGTTGGGAGAGCAGATGAAGATCAGCTTCAGATGCTTATCATCAAGAAGCGGCGTTACAGTCGGGATATCTATATCGAAGTTTTCATCGAGGGGTACTTTGATAACCTCAACGTCATTGACTGCCGCTGATACCTGGTACATCCCGTATGT
>CAZFIF010000143.1:0-6414 GCA_964519065.1 uncultured Rikenella sp. | reverse complement strand
CGGGATTGAGCCTCCTCCTGTTGCGTCGGAGCCTCAAACTGCTGACTGCTTTTAGCCGCCGAAGCCCTGGCCAAGGTGGCCGACTGAATCAGCATCGGCATGTGCCAGTCGTTGGGTGCTGAAGCACCCCTGAGACTGTTGTTCAGCACGCGAGCCATGGAAGCATAGGCTCCTGCCAGCTCCCACAGACTAGCTTCGCCACCACCAAGGATGAGAGAGAGACCGTAGTGCGAGGCCGGTTTGTCGAAGGTGGTGAACCCCATCCTATGCAGCAGGTTTAGAAAACGCTCTTCATTCAGCAGCTGCAGCATTCGTACTGCAGGTATGTTAAGCGACCGTGCCAGGGCATCACCGGCAGGCACGGCGCCGCTGTAGCTGAAGTCGGAGTTCTCCGGACGGAAGCCCTGAAATCTCGTAGGTATGTCGGGTATGAGTGCGTTGGGCAGCATCTCGCCAGAGGAGAGCAGCGCCGCGTAGAGAAAAGGTTTCATGATGCTGCCGGTGCTGCGCGGCGCCGGTATCATATCGACCTCACGGCCGTGCCTGCCGGTGCTGTCGGGCAGGGTGCTGTTGCCGGCATATGCCAGCACACTGCCCGATGCCACATCGACCACCATGGCGGCGGCATTGTGGATGCCGTTACCCTCCAGCACTGCCTGGTGGCTGTTGACCAGCGCAGTCACCTCCCTTTGCAGCATCGGATCTACGGTGCTCCTCACCCTGCTGCCGGGAGCCCCGAGCATCATACGGTCGGTAAGATGAGGTGCCAGCGAGGGCATGGGCCGTGGCGCGCCAGGGAGAGGCTCGCTCAGTGCCAACGAACAGGTAAGGCTGTCGATGATGCCTCGTAAGACCAGCATCTGCAGCAGCCTGTCGCGTTTGTCGCGCAGGGTTTGGGCATTGCGCCCCGGATAAATAAGTGAAGGAGCATTGGGGAGCACCGCCAGCGTGGCCGCCTCGGCCCAGGAGAGATCGGCAGTGCTGCGCCCGGTATATCGCCATGCCGCCGCCTCAAGGCCCACGGTGTTACCACCGAAGGGGGCATTGGCAGCATATAGTTGCAGGATGGTGCGCTTCGATCTTAAGAGCTCAAGCTTCATCGCCGAGAGCATCTCGACGATTTTGCCGCCATAGGTTCTGTCAGGATTTCCGCGGGCCAGCCGTGCCACCTGCATGGTTATGGTGCTGCCGCCGCGTACGATCTCACCGGCCCTGATATTGTCTGAAAGGGCTTTTACAACGGCAACGGGATTGACACCCGGGTGCCAGCGGAAATACCTGTCCTCATAGTTGATAATACAGGTGACATATTTTTCTGGCAGGCTGTCCGGAGGAGGAAATCGCCACTGTCCGTCCGCCGCCACACGAGCGCCCAGGAGAGTGCCGTCGGCAGCCTCTACCACCGTTGAGAAGGGGGTGTGGAATGAGGGCATCGGCGCGACGAGGATGCATAGTGTAATGGTGGCGGCGATTCCGATGATTATTTTTGCTGCTGGCCTCACAGGGGTGGTGTAAATTACCAGGTCAAAATTATCTATTCTATCCCACAATCTGCAATACTTTCGCCCCCAAGGATAAGGTGCTGGTGAGACATTCCCCTACGCGGAAGGGGTTCTGCAACATTTTTGCGGCACGGAGCCGGATCATGATGGATGGTTACTTTTATGTCATGGCTATTAGATATATTTACATGAGACTACTCTGACAGTGAAGTTAAGCGGGAAATACCAGGAGGGTGCTGCCGAGGCCGCGCAGCGACGGCGGCATCTGCAGTTTCAGGATCACCGGGGAGAGCAGCAGGAGCAGCAACAGAAACAGAGTCGGCGGCCGTGGTGGCAGCTTCAACGTCAAGGGCTACAGTTGTTGTGGCGTGACCGCCTGCTGCTGCCGATACTGCTGGCATTGGTGAGCCTCACCTCCATGGGCCAGACCTTTCCCTTCAGGGAGTATACCTCCGATGACGGGCTGCCGCAGACACAGTCGACCAACGTGGTGCAGGACAGCCGCGGATTTTTATGGATACCTACCCGAAACGGGCTGGCGCGGTTTGACGGCCATACTTTCATCTCATACCTGCGTAAGGACGGGTTGCCTTCAAACCTGGTGACAAGCGTGACGGAGGACAGGGCCGGGATCATCTGGGCCGTAACGGTCAACGGGCTGGCACGGTTCAACGGGAAGAGCTTCGTCGGCTACCCTCTTCCCGATTCCATGGGAATAAAGCATATTTCAATGGGTTGCATTGGCCGGGATACCGCATCGTTTTTTCTCTCTGGCTCTATCGACTATAATGAAAGAGTCATCCTCTTCTTTGAAAACGGCAGATACTGGAACTTCACCTCGATGTTTCCGGTAATGCACGGTCGCAACCTCCAGCCCGTCGCCGCCGATCCTCTCAGCAAGATATTGTACCTTATCAACGGGAAGAGGGAGGTCTACGCCTTTCATGACGGCTCTCTGACACTGATACATGAGGGTCCGGCAACAAAGGTGAACCTCGTCGGAGATAAACCGCTGTTCATCAATGAGCCGGATACTCTCATCCACAGTGTCTATCCCTTCTACTGGGAGGGAGGTAGACTGGCATTCAACTTCATTGACCGTGAGGGTACGGAATGGATCGGCACCGAGACCAGCATTTACCGTTTGATGTCGGATGCATTCGTGGAGTACGACAAACAGAACGGCCTGCCCGATGAGAGCTGGGCCATGGCAGCCGACCCCCGGGGAGGCCTCTGGATCGGGTCGGTCTACGGGGAGCTGAAATTCTTTGACGGGAAACAATTTACGGAAGTAAATGACTTTCAACATATTTACGGCAGTACCGTCGCCTTCTTCAGGGGGAGCACCACCATGTCGAACGGGGAGGTATGGTTATCGACGGATAGTGGGGTGATAATATGGGACGGCACCCGGTTCAGGGGGTCCGGACTGCTGCCTGACAACCTGCAGATATGCATTATTTACGAGGATCCCGTTGACGGAAGTATACTGGTGGGAGCCGACAAGGGGCTCTTTCACCTCAAGGGAAAAAAGGTGACCTATTACGAGGAGATGTCATGGCCTGGCTATGGAGTAGTGGAGGGCATCGCCCGGGATCATAACGGCAACTACTGGCTGGCGGGTCATTATGGAGTGGTCTTTTTCGACGGAAAGAACTTTGTGCCTTTCCGCGATGCCCCGGCGCCAGCCGAGATGGTCTGGGGGGTGGTATGTGACCAAAAGGGTAATATCTGGAGTGCGGGATCCGACGGGCTCTTCATATGCAATCCCGATGAGCCTGCCTTCAACCCAGCCCTGCCAGAGAATGTCAACCTCCCTGCCAGTGTCATCCGTGATCTCGGGGATGGTACGCTGCTTATCGGACGGATGGTGGATATCTGTATCATTGATCTTGAAAAGTATTATTCCGGCAAGCCTGACTATTACAAGATCATAGGACGAAGTGCAGGCTTCACCGGCAATGACTGCCAGGACAACGGTATAGTCAGGGATGCCGATGGCTTATGGTGGATCCTTACTTCAGACAAGCTGATCCGCTTTGACCCTGACAGAATAGTCTCCAACGGGCGTCCGCCGCTCTGTCATATCACATCAGTAGAGATCCAGGCAGAGTCCTCTGACTGGGTAACCATAATGGATACGGCACTGTTTTATGACACCAGCAGCCAGGTAAAGATCAGGGGACGGCGCAACAGTATCAGGATAAACTATACGGGTATATCTACAAGGAATACCGAGGAGATAACCTTCCGGTACAGGATGACAGGCTTTGACGAAAGCCGGTCAACGAATACCGTTTCAAGGCTGGTGACCTACAACAACCTGCCTCCGGGCAGGTACAGCTTCGAGCTACTCTCTATCAATGCTGACGGTATAGTGTCAGAGAATCCCGACACACTCGAGATTACGGTTATCCCCACCTTCTTTCAGTCGAACTTTGCGCGTATACTGTTCACCCTTATGGGGCTCGCGCTGCTGGTACTCCTGGTGTGGCGTATCCGTCGCCGTGTCATAGAGATCAGGGTTGAGGAAGCGCGCCGGCAGGCAGAGAGCTACCGGCTGCAGCTCAACTCGGTCATCCGGCAGTTTGATCCCCATTTTACTTTCAATGCCGTCACCTCCGTCGGATCTCTCATCATGAAGGGAGAGAAAGAGAAGGCCTACAACTACTTCATCAAGCTATCCCACCTGTTGCGCTCGGTGCTTACCGACAGCGCCGTGCTGCTCAAGCCGCTGGAGCAGGAGCTGGAGTTCGTTACCCGCTACTGTGAGCTTCAGAAGCTCCGTTACAGCAACCGGTTTGAATACATCATCACTGTCGATCCCAACGTTGACCTGAAGACTCAGGTACCAAAGATGATCATACAGTCCTTCGCAGAGAACGCTCTCAAACACGGGCTTGAGAATAAAAAAGGAAAAGGGCTCCTGGAGATAAATATAACCAGTCTGCCCGGTGGCATCGAGGTGACGGTGCGTGACAACGGCATAGGCCGTGCTGCGGCATCAGCAGTTCATACACAGGGGGCTGGCACCGGGCTGAAGAACATAGCCAGCATCATTGAGATGATCAACAAGGCCAACAGTGAGAAGATAACCTTCACGCTCACAGACCTTGACAACGACGGCATGGCGGCAGGCACGGAGGTGAGGGTCTTCCTGCCTTCAGGCTACTCCTTCACCCTTCCCGGAGAATCTGAACCAACTATTAACTAACTGTCACAGGATATGAATAAAGAGATAATAAGAGCGATGGTCGTTGAGGACGAACAGGAGGCCCTTGACCTGCTGTCGGGACTGCTGGAGGCCACCGGCATGGCCACTGTCGTGGCATCAACAACAGACCCCTTTGAAGCCGTCGGACTGATCTCAATGCATGAACCCGACATGCTCTTTCTTGACATCCGCATGCCCGGCATGTCAGGCTTTGATATCCTTACGGAGCTACGTACACTCAACGGGAGTAACCCTCATGTGGTCTTTACAACGGCGCACGACGAGTATGCGATAAAAGCTTTCGACTTTGCCGCATTCGACTACCTGCTCAAGCCCATTGATCCGGACCGTCTGCGTGAGACGCTGGAGCGGTTCACGAATAACGGGAAAAAAGAGGCGCCGGAACGGTCGGAAGCCCTGTTCGGAAATGAAAAGATACTTGTTTTCCGTGGGGTATCCGGCGTGACTTTCATTGATACGGACGAAGTGGTCTATATCACAGCCGACGGAAACTATTCCAATTTCCAGTTCATCACCGGTAGGACCGAGACTGTGACAACACTGCTGGGAGCTCTTGAAGGACATCTCGGTAAACAGTTTTTCAGGACCGGCAGGTCATGCATCATAAATACAACGTATCTGGCACGTATCGACATAAGGCAACAGCAATGCGTCTTCATGAAGGGGGAGAAGGAGTTCAGGTGCGAGATCTCACGCGATAAGGTAAAAATACTGATGGATCACATGAAGAACCATATACCAGGCATCTAAAAATTTAACCTATATACAGATCACCACCCGAAACTGCCTCTTCGTACTTTAGATGCCGCCATTTATACAAAGCCCGGGAAATAGCTTTGGGATTGTTGATTTTTATTCAATCTTTACTACTGTTAATTTCAATTAAGGCAGAATAGGGTTTTAAATTGAAAGACAATGACAGGTGGTTCTTCCCCCCATTTCCCTGTCATGCCACACAGATCGGGGTGCTTCACGCATCAAAAACAGGTCTGTGTGGCGCGTCTTTTACGGGGGTCCTCAAAGCTCACAATGGAGCCCCGGATCATATCTGCTGCCGGAGCTTCATCAGGCGTCACTATTTCTCGATCTTCATCACCCAGACATAGTCTGACGGAGGATCTTTCCTCAACCGCGGCGTGGTGAACACGGTGAATGAGTTCTCCCCGTTCTTCCAGCTGCATCGTGTTCCCGAACCAACCATTGTGACCCTGGCACCTGCAGGCAATGTAACTCCTTTCATTGTCACTGATGCCGGCATCGCTTCACCCTCGTCAGCCATATAGAAGAGATACCAGGTATCGTCTCCCTTGCTGTTGATGCACACCTTGCCATCCTTGTACGGGGCCATCGCCCTGGTGCCGTAGATGGCTTCACCATTAGTCTTCATCCACCTGCCCATCTCTGCCAGGAGGGTATAGGCTCCCTCCGGCCATGTGCCATCGGGTGCCGGTCCTATGTTAAGCAGCAGGTTGCCTCCTTTGACTACTATATCCACCAGCAGCTGCACCGCAGCACGGGCAGGCATGAATTTAGGGTCGGGCACCCATGCCCATCCGCCGCCTGCTATTATGCATGATTCCCACGGATAGGGCAGCGCCTTCTCCGGCACCCGGTTCTCGGGTGTGAGGTAGTTCTGGTTCTTGCCGTGGACAGCCCTGTCTACCACGATCATGCCGG
>CAZFIF010000142.1:0-6449 GCA_964519065.1 uncultured Rikenella sp. | reverse complement strand
AGGCCATCCGTGACAAGAAGGAGGTTGAGGATCTGAGGTACAAGTTCTATTAGGAGAATGCCTGCCCGATAATCTGAGGCATAATTTCAGTCAGGTCAGCGCCTGCCCGATAATCTGAGGCACTGGTTCTGTCAGGCCAGCGCCTGCTCAATAATCTGAGGTACGGCGCTCTCCCAGCCCAGCGGCATGATATGGACCCCGTGCACTCCGCTCTTTTCTTTCAGTCGCCGTATGTTCTCCACGGTGATCCTGATGCTCTCTTCAGCAAAGCCGTCACCGGCATCGGTAAGTCTCTTCATGATCCTCTCAGGGATCGTCACACCCGGGATATTGTCGTTGAGATAGTGTGCCAGCTTAAGTGACTTCAGGGGGCTGACGCCTATAAGCACGAAGACCCTGTCAGGCAGTCCCTCCCGCCTGAGCATTTCCAGCCACGGATCGAGGCTGTCGGGATCAAAGACAAGGTTGGTCTGCAGAAACTGCGCCCCCGCGTTAACCTTCTTTATGTCCCGGAGCACCTGCAACTCCGGCTTCTGAAGTGACGGGGAGGCGGCTGCACCAAGGAAGAGACGGGGTCTGTTCCTGATCTCACGCCCGTCGAGATAGATGCCCTCATCGCGCATGCGTCTGAGTATCCACAGCATCTGCACCGAGTCTATATCAATAATATTGAGATTGCCCCTGGGCGTTGGTCCCACACGGGGGCTGTCGCCTGAGAGACAGAGGATATTGTGCACTCCAAGGGCGTTGGCGCCTATGGCCTGCGACTGCAAGCTGTTGCGGTTGTTGTCGCGGGCCGATATCTGCATTACCGGATCTGCCCCCAGTGATGCCGCTACTGCGGAGCAGGCGGCACTTGACATCCTGGGCACTGCCGACGAGCCGTCAGTGAAATTTATGGCTGTGACATAAGGTTTTACCAGTTTTATCTTCTCCGTGAGCTTGTCAGTGGCAGCGCTCAGCGGAGGCATCACCTCTGTAGTAATGACAAACCTGCCACTGCGCAGCTCTTTATCCAGCTCAGACTGAGGCTCGTCAACGGCCGGAGGATGGTATTCCGAATCCCCCTGCCACCAATGCGGTTGCCTCACCGGTCTGAAGACCTTCTCCTCCAGCACGGCTCCCATGCTCATGCCCCTCCTCCCTGACGGAAGAAAAATATTCCCCGGGCCCACCTCCCTTACCTTGCGGAGGACCTCAGCCCACGTCTCGCCGCCGGCCCTGTCCCAGTCAACCGGAGGGAGCACTTCAAGAAGCTTTTTCTCACGGTGCATCCTCTCCGACCGTTCATATATAAGGTACCATGCACACTTGCGTGTGGGATCAACATAACAGTAGCCGTTGGTCACTCCGCCGCAGGGGCCGTTTCTTATTCCCTTGGGGCATGCCATATGGCAGATGAAGGCGGTCTCCTGCAGCAGGCAGTTGCCGCACATACGGCACCCGAAGAGCGGACCCTTGACTGCCCTCTCAATGAGAGCAAGCAGGCGTCCTCCGGCAGACAGCCTTCCGAAAGGCCTGAAGGCAGGCTGCCACCGGCGCAGCGGAGTGAAGAGGGCCATGGAAAGATCAGATGATATACATATTTATCAGCTGCTCATAGAGCTCCTGCCTGCCGCTGATCTTCTTCGGCTCACCGGCTTTCTGCGCCAGCTCACGCAGATCCTCAAGTGTGAGCTTGCCATTCTCGTACAGCTTGCCGTTACCCCTGTCAAACGAAGCATACCTCTCCTTGCGCAGCCTGAGATAGTCGGAATCCTTCAGTATCCGGTCCGCTATCACCAGGCCCCTGGCAAAGGTGTCCATACCGCTGATGTGGGCTATGAAGAGGTCTTCAGCGTCAGTGGAATTGCGTCTCACGTGAGCGTCAAAATTTATACCCCCGGTTTTGAAGCCCCCGGCCTGCAGGATGACGAGCATGGCCTCGGTGATCTCATTGATGTTTGTAGGAAACTCATCGGTATCCCACCCGTTCTGGTAGTCGCCCCTGTTGGCATCAATGCTGCCAAGCATATCAGCGTCAGCCGCCGTTTGCAGATCGTGCTGGAATGAGTGACCTGCAAGCGTTGCATGGTTGACCTCCACATTGAGTTTGAAATCCTTGTCAAGCCCGTAGTGACGCAGGAAGCCAATGACGGTGGCAGCATCATAATCATACTGGTGTTTCGTTGGCTCCATGGGCTTGGGTTCAATGTAAAAGGTTCCACCGAAGCCCTTCTTGCGGCCGTAGTCACGTGCCAGTGAGAGCATCATGGCCAGATGGTCAAGCTCTCTTTTCATGTCAGTGTTGTGCAGTGAGAGATAGCCTTCGCGTCCACCCCAGAAGACATAGCCCTGCCCACCGAGGGCTATGGTAGCGTCAATGGCATTTTTCAGCTGCGCGGCAGCGTTGGTGATAACGGCAAAATCAGGATTGGTGGCAGCACCGTTCATATAACGTGGGTTACTGAACAGGTTTGCCGTGCCCCAGAGCAGCTTCCTGCCTGTCTCTTTCTGCCTTGCCAGTATCACCGGCACCCACTTCTCAAGACGCTTCTCTATCTCGAAGACAGAACCGTCGCCGACAAGGTCGGTATCATGGAAGCAATAGTAAGGTGCTCCTATCTTCTCAAAGAACTCGAAAGCCATCTCAAGCTTGACCCTGATACGGTCATCGCCCTCAAGTCCGTCATATGGAAAGTCTCTTGTCTTCGACCCGAAGGTATCCGTACCGTCGCCGCAGAATGAATGCCAGTATGCGATGGCAAAACGCAGATGGTCCTTCATCTTCCGGTTGCCGACTTTGGTCTCGGGATCATACCATTTGAATGCCAGCGGGTTTTTCGAGTCCCTGCCCTCGTACTTAATCTTCCCTATGCCCGGAAAAATCTCATTTGTACTCTTTATTGCCATAATAATTCAATTTATATCATATAACTGATCTTCGAGTATGTCAATCCACTCCATGTATTTGGCATCATAGATAGCCGACAGCTCGCTATCAGGTTCACTTATGCCGGTCACCTCCAGTCCGCCGAAGGCATCCTGTTCCGTATTGTAGTATCCGCATCCTATCCCTGCACCTCTGGCAGCGCCGGCAGAACCGTCAGTGTTATAGAGTGTGATTACGGTGGATGTCAGGCTGGAGAGCACATTCCTGAAGAGACTGCTCAGGAACATGTTGGACTGGCCTGCCCTGATGACCGACGGATTTATGCCGGTCTCCTTCATGATCTCGAGCCCGTAGCGGAATGAGTAGGCAATTGCCTCCTGGGCGGCACGATAGAGGTGTCCCTGCCCGTGAATGTTGAAGTCGATGCCGTGCACCGATGCTCCGATGTAGCTGTTGCGCAGCATCCGCTCGGCACCGTTGCCGAACGGCAGTATCACCAGGCCGTCGCTTCCAGGCTCCACAGCAGTCGCCAGGTCATTCATCTCGTGATAGTTGAGACCCGCCCCCGTATTTTTCTTCAGCCATGAATTGAGTATGCCTGTGCCGTTGATGCAGAGCAGCACGCCAAGACGATTCATACGTTCAGTGTGGTTTACATGCAGAAAAGTGTTGATACGTGACATCGGATCGAACTGAGCCCTGTCGGTCACACCGTATATTACCCCCGAGGTACCGGCGGTGGCTGCCACCTCACCGGGCTGCAGCACATTGAGTGACAGGGCGTTGTTGGGCTGATCTCCGGCCCTGTAGGAGACGGGGATACCGGCCTTAAGGCCAAGCTCTCCGGCCATTGCCGCGGTTAGCTGCCCCTGCACAGAAAATGATCTGGCAGGCTCAGGAAGCAGCTGCGGGTCTATCCCGTAATATTCCAGCAGTTCCCCGGACACCTCACTCCTCATGAAGTCCCAGAAGATACCTTCGGAGAGCCCTGTATATGATGTTCGTATTTCATCAGTCAGCCTCATGGCCAGGTAGTCACCCGGCAGCATGATCTTGTATATCTTTTTGTACAGCACAGGCTCATTCTCTTTGACCCACGCCAGTTTTGAGGCTGTGAAGTTACCCGGCGAATTGAGCAGGTGGTGCAGGCAGAAATCCTTGCCCATCTTTTCGAATGCCAGGTCACCGGTTTCAACCGCCCTGCTGTCACACCATATTATCGAAGGCCTGAGCACTTTCCTGTTACCATCAACGGCTACCAGTCCGTGCATCTGGTATGATATCCCGATGGCCCCAATATCCTTGCTCTGTGATCCCAGGGGCTTGAGACATGCTGCCAGGGCAAGGGTGAAATTCTTCCACCAGGCTTCAGGATCCTGCTCCGCCCATCCGGGCCTGGGGGCCGAGATGGCCATCTCTGAAGTTGGAAATGAAGCGGTAGAGATTGCCCTGCCGGTAGCACCGTCAACGACGGATACCTTCACCGATGAGCTGCCGAGGTCAATGCCGAGTAATAGCATACCTTTTTTGTTTTATGAATAATTCCTCTCTGTCGAGATAAATGTACGGATATTTTCCATTGAAGCATACGGAGGTATCCCTCTCCCGCAGTACGATAGGCCAGAACTTCGAATCTTCAGGTTTTCTGCCCCGGGGCTTCCCCCGCGTGATAACCCATCGCTCTCTCCAGCGCCCTGACGGAGGGAAGCAGTTCTCTGAATGTAAGACTGAGCCTGGTCAGGATTGATTCGTTGCCTGAAAATGTTCAATAAACCTGATGGCATAGTCATCCCTGCCAAGGACAATATCTGCAGCACGAACCAGTCCTGTTATCTTCTCCGGATTGGCGATCGGGCATGTAAGTCCGAGCATGATTGACATGGCCATGTATGCACTGTTGATATTCTCACGGTTGGGCAGGCCGAAGGAGATGTTGCTGGCTCCCTGGGTGATATTATGACCCAGCCTGTCATGCACCAGCCTTATGGTCTCGAGGGTTACCCGGCAGGCATTAGGGTCAGCACTGACGGCCATGGCCAGCGGATCAATGATCACATCTTCGCTCCTGATACCGGCACGGACTGCACGTTCGATGATCTTCTCGGCTATCCTCAGCCGCTTTTCAGGGTCATGGGTGATGCCGTCATCGTCAAGTACCAGCCCTATGATTGCGGCACCATACTCCTTTGCAATGGGAAGGAGTCTCTCCAGCGACTTCTCCTCACCGTTCACCGAGTTGATGAGGCAACGACCCTTTGCCACCTTCAGTGCCGCCTCGATGGCCGAGGGGTTGGGGGAGTCAAGGCAGAGGGGTATGTCGAAGTTATCCTGCAGCGCCATGACTGCCTGCGGCAGAAGCTCTTCATCCGCCACGCCGGGAAACCCGACATTGACATCCAGCACATCTGCCATGGCCGCGATCTGTGACCTGGCAATGGAGAGCATATATTCAAAGTTCTCCTCCTGAAGAGTGAAGACCAGCCTGTTACGCCTGGTCGGGTTGATTGACTCGCCGATAATCACTACCGGACCCTCTGTATCAATAACTACCTCTTTTGTTTTTCCCGACAGTACTGTTTTCATAAGCCAGGGCTATTTATCAGACAAACCGTATTCAGGTGAATCACTCTTTGTCTCTTTAGATATTACGGTACCCAGGTAGTCAACCGCGCCCTGTGGGTCGGGGGAGTAGAAATCGGCACCTATCTTTTCGCAGAACTCTGATGTTACTGGTGCTCCGCCGACAAGAATCTGCAGGTGCGGAAATTTCTCCTTCAGGGTGGTCACTGTCTTGCGCATGTTCTCCATGGTAGTGGTAAGCAGTGCCGAAAGTCCCACGACAGCTCCCGGGTGTTTCTCCGCAGCATCAATGAATTTATGAACGCTCACATCAACCCCCAGATCAATGATCTCCCATCCTGCGCCCTCTATCATCATGGCGACGAGGTTTTTGCCAATGTCATGCAGATCGCCCGTCACCGTTCCGATGATAAAGGTCCCTTTCCGTTTCGTCTCACCGGACAGGAAATAGGGTCTGATATGTGTCATTGAGCTGCTCATCGCCTTTGCGGCCATGAGCATCTGGGGAACGAAGATCTCGTTCCTGCTGAACTTCTGTCCTACCCTGGACATCGCAGGGATGAGGGCCTCCTCCAATATTTCGCCCGGACTGATGCCGGCGTCAAGTGCACTCCGTGTGAGTTCAAAAGCCCCCTCCTGGTCTTTCATGGAAGGGGGATATGGTGATTTTATATCAATCTTGCCAAATTCAACGCAGGCAGAGAGTTTCTCGAGAAGCTGATTCATTGCGGAAATTTTTAACAAAATAAGGAAAAAAGTACCCCGTTGCCAAGAGGGGGGCGCTTTAACCCGGGCCAACCTTCCAAAATTACAAATTTACATTATCAGGTCTGCAGGCCAGGGCACCGTTACCCGATCTGCTGGCAGTGCCAAACGTGAAGGCGAGGAGAGAGGCTGCAGCAGGGGTAACACAAAAAAGCCCCGACTGTTTCCAATCGGGGCTTTGTTTGTAAAGTCGGCGGCGACCTACTCTCCCACATTTTGCTCTGCAGTACCA
>CAZFIF010000141.1:0-6586 GCA_964519065.1 uncultured Rikenella sp. | reverse complement strand
CTCTTCCAGAGTCTCGGAGGCTCAATGGTGATGCTGGCCAAGGGCAACCGCTCGCGCCAGGTGATAGACGCCTGTAAAAAGTACGGCGGCTTCTACCTGGGATCCATAGGCGGTCCTGCAGCGGTGCTGGCTGCCGAGAATATCCTGTCTGTTGAGGTGGTCGACTTTGAAGAGCTGGGCATGGAGGCCGTCAGAAAGATCGTTGTCAGGAATATGCCGGCCTTTATCCTGACGGACGACAAGGGAAATGATTTTTTTGACAAGTACAATAAAAGGCAGTAGACACGGTAGAATTTGCGATTTGCGATTTGCGATTTCTCCTTCAAACATATTGCCGCTTATATGTAGAATATATAAAATAAACCAAATTACGAAGTTTAGTTTAAAAACATAATAAAAAAGCACCACATACAATAGAAATACTTATATTTGCTCCCTTAATTTATAAATCATTATTTGTTGTATGTGCGGGGTTGTTGCTGTTTTTGATCTGAAGGTGCAGGCTGAGGAGCTGCGATCACAGGTGCTGGTGATGTCAAAGAAGCTGCGGCACCGGGGACCGGACTGGTCAGGGATCTATTGCGGTGAGAAGGCGATCATTGCTCATGAACGACTTTCCATCGTTGACCCGCAGTCGGGAGGTCAGCCGCTTTACAGCCGTGACCGCAGGCTGGTACTCGGAGTCAATGGGGAGATATACAATCATCGTGAGATAAGGGAGCGTTACAGGGGAAAGTATGATTTTACCACTCAGTCTGACTGCGAAGTAATTCTGGCGCTTTATGCAGACAAGGGTGTCGGGTTTCTTGATGATCTCAATGGCATATTCGCCTTTGTATTGTATGATGAGGTTAACGACTGCTACCTGGCGGCGCGTGACCATATTGGTATCATCCCACTTTACATGGGGTGGGATATACATGGTAACTTCTACTTCTCTTCAGAGCTTAAGGCTTTGGAGGGCATATGCAACCGGATAGAGCTTTTCCCTCCGGGGCATTACCTATACAGCCGCGATGGTTCGCCTACACGTTGGTATCAACGCGACTGGACCTCATGGGAGAATGTTGAGGGTTGCGTTACGGATATTACGGCCCTGCGTACTTCACTCGAGGCTGCTGTTCACCGGCAGCTGATGTCTGATGTCCCTTACGGAGTATTGCTGTCCGGGGGTCTCGACAGCTCAGTCATATCAGCAATTGCCAGGAAGTATGCGGCCCGGCGTATCGAAACAGATGATCAGGCGGAGGCCTGGTGGCCGCAGCTCCACTCGTTTGCCATCGGCCTGGAGGGGTCACCGGATCTGGCTGCAGCACGCAAGGTTGCTGATCACATTGGAACGGTGCATCATGAGATCAGCATAACGGTGCAGGAGGGTCTGGATGCTGTCCGCGATGTGATCTATTATCTCGAGACCTATGATGTCACCACTGTCAGGGCCTCTACACCTATGTACCTGATGGCAAGGGTGATAAAGTCAATGGGCGTGAAGATGGTGTTATCCGGTGAGGGTGCCGACGAAGTTTTTGGCGGATACCTTTATTTCCACAGGGCGCCGGGGCCCGGTGAACTGCATGAAGAGACGGTGCGCAAGATAAGCAGGTTGCACCTGTACGACTGTCTCAGGGCTAACAAGTCACTGGCAGCCTGGGGTGTGGAGTGTCGTGTGCCTTTTCTCGACAAGGAGTTCCTCGATGTGGCAATGCGAATGAACCCTGCAGATAAGATGACGGGTAACGGCAGGATGGAAAAGTGGATCATCCGCAAGGCCTTTGAGGATTACCTGCCACAGGAGGTTGTATGGAGACAGAAGGAGCAGTTCTCCGACGGTGTCGGATATAACTGGATTGACACTCTGAGGGAACTTACGTCACAACTGGTGACTGATGAGATGATGGCCACTGCAGGATACCGGTTTCCTGTTAACACACCGCTGACAAAGGAGGAGTATTACTACCGGTCAATCTTCACAGATCATTTTCCATCCGAGACCGCTGCCCGGACAGTACCTTCGGCGCCTTCGGTGGCTTGCAGCAGTGCGGAGGCGCTGGCGTGGGATGAGACCTTCAGGAACCAGAATGAACCCTCGGGCAGGGCTGTCCGTAACGTGCATCTACAATCATACTGACATAAAGAAAAAATAAAGAGGCATCTGATGCCTCTTTACTTCTAATCCATTCACTGAAGAAGTTGTTATTTCTTCAGTATCGTATCCAGTACCTTCTGCTTGTCAAGCTTCTTGGTGCAGAAGAACCAGTCGTAACACTTCATCTCATCCTTGCTCTCCATACGCTCTTTGGCAACGCCGCATGATCCGGCTGTGGGAACAATCACATCGTCACCCGGCTGCCAGTCGGCAGGAGTGGCAATTGAAAAGGCATCGGCAGTCTGGAGCGCGATGATAACCCTGTAAAGTTCCTCGAAGTTGCGGCCCATGCTTAGCGGATAATAGATGATAGTACGGATGATCCCTTTGGGGTCAATGACAAAGACAGCCCTGACAGCCTTGGTGTTGCTTTCACCAGGCATCATCATACCATACTTGCCGGCAACCTCCATGGTGATGTCTTCAATGAGCGGGAACTTCACTTCAACGTCCTTCATACCCTTGTACTCGATCTTCTCCTTGATGGTACGCAGCCATGCGATATGGCTGTAAAGACCGTCGACAGAGAGGCCCACGAGTTTCGTGTTGGCCTTTTCGAATTTGTCTGCCATCGATGCAAAAGTCATGAACTCTGATGTGCATACAGGGGTGAAGTCAGCCGGATGGCTGAAGAGGATCACCCAGCTTCCTGAATAATCGCCCGGGAAATTGATCTCACCCTGTGTGGTCACTGCCTTGAATTCCGGAGCTTTGTCGCCTATACGAGGCATTGCAAAAGTTTTTTCTTCCATAATGATTTACTTTATTTGTTTGTTGCTATTTGATTGAAAATTCTCATCCTAAAAGTTCAGCAGCTATCGCAGCCGGTGCCTTATGCAGGTTAAGGTTCCTGGTCATAACTGCAGGTCACCGCTACCTTTCAGGGAGGCGGATCACCCCCATGAAACAGAGCCGCGGCTCGCCCTCTATTTTCTCCTCTCGATCATCAGATCAAAGTCTTCCTTAAGGGCTACGAGATCCTCCTCGTGTTCAACTTCATCCTTTAGTATCTGAAGTACCACATCGTAGGTTACGGGGTCACCTACCCTGGTAAGATCCAGCAGCTCACTGTACACCTGTATTGCGCACTGTTCTCCCTTGATGTTCTGGTCGAGAATCACCGATACAAAGGGATCTTCAGGTGCCTCATACCCGCAGTTGGTGATTTTTGTCCACTCGTCGGTTGTGAGCACAGGAGTTCCGCCCAGCTGAACGATTCTGTCAACCAGAAGCAAAGCATGTGAGAGCTCTTCGGTTGCATGCAGCTCAAGTTCGGCGATTACTGCATCCTTCATAGGTCCCTTCACCACTTTTGCACCGATCCAGTACTGATAGTAAGCCAGCCATTCGTCTGCCAGTGCTTTGTTAAGGAGATTGAGCAGTTTGTCAACGTCCATCTTAACGATTGATCTTCCAATTTGTGCCATAATAGATTGAATTGTTTAGGTGTATTAATTATTTGGTTATATGTATGTTACTTTTTGGATGAAGGGTATTTGATTCCCAGGCCTTCCGCAACTTTAAGGGCGAGTTCCTTGTCAGCCTTATAGAAATGGTCAAGCTGCCGGACGAGGATCTCTTTTCTTTTCGGACCCGTAACGCCCTTCATGGAGGCGATGAAGTTTGCCACTGTGTTGGTGCGTTGCTGGTCTGTCATCACCTTTCTGAAGAGGGCTCCTGCCTGTGAGTAGTGGTCGTTGTCATTTTTGTTGCGGTCCCAGTAATCGGCCACTGCTGATCCCAGGTTCATGGGATGTTCCCTGTACTCCTTATCCGCTTCTATGTCGTCGAAGCTGTTGGGATAGTAGTTGGGTGCTGATCCGCCGTTACCATCGATGGCCATGAATCCGTCGCGCTGGTGGTTATGTACCGGTACGATGGGTCTGTTGACGGGTATTTGTTCGTAGTTGGCCCCGAGCCTGTAGCGGTGAGCATCAGGATATGCAAGAATGCGACCCTGAAGCATCTTGTCAGGAGAGAGGCCTATGCCGTTGACAGTGTTGGAGGGGGCAAAGGCGGCCTGTTCAACCTCGGCAAAATAGTTCGAGGGAATCTCATTAAGTTCCATGATGCCGGCTTCGATCAGCGGATAATCCTTGTGCGGCCACACCTTTGTCAGGTCGAAGGGATTCCATTTGAATTTTTCAGCCTGCTTGTCAGTCATCACCTGTATCATCAGCTTCCACTTCGGGAAGTTTTTCTTTTCGATGGCTTCCACCAGGTCTCTCTGTGAGTAATCAGGGTCCTTGCCCCTGAGTTCCTCCGCCTGCGGTCCGGTCAGGGTCTTGTTGCCCTGCTGTGTCTTGAAGTGGAACTTAACCCATACTCTCTCGTTCTTTTTGTTGTACATAGAGAAGGTGTGGCTTCCGTAGCCGTTCATGAATCTGTAACCGTCAGGCGTTCCCCTGTCGCTGAAGAGGATCATGACCTGGTGGAGGCTCTCGGGATTGAGACTCCAGTAGTCCCAAATCATGTTTGCGCTCTTGAGGTTGGTTTTCGGATCACGCTTCTGTGTGTGGATAAAATCCGGGAATTTCTTTGCATCCTTGATAAAAAAGACCGGGGTGTTGTTGCCTACCAGGTCCCAGTTTCCATCTTCCGTATAGAACTTGACAGCAAAGCCGCGGGGGTCGCGTTCTGTGTCGGCACTGCCCTTCTCTCCTCCGACGGTGGAGAAGCGTACCAGTACGCGGCATTTGTTGCCGACTTTGCCAAAAAGTTTAGCGCGGGTATATTTGGTTATGTCACCTGTGACGGTGAAGGTGCCGAAAGCACCTGTGCCCTTGGCGTGGACAATCCTCTCGGGGATACGCTCACGGTTAAAATGGGCCAGTTTTTCGTGCAGGTAGTAATCCTGAAGCAATACCGGTCCGCGAGGACCTGCAGTCATGCTGTCTTCGTTTTCGAAGTAGGGCCTGCCTGCTGCTGTGGTGAGTTTTTTCTTTGCCATGTTGATTTGCTTTTAGTGGTTGCCTGTTATCTGCTTGTTCTTATTGCTAAAAAAGTATCTGATCTTGAAGGCTGTTCCTGTAACCCCGATGGCTATCAGGAGGATCCTGAGCCAGGTGGCACTGACAGCGAACAGAGCGGTCAATATTATCATAGACCACATCAAGACCAGGGCTGTGATGCCGGCTCTCCTTCCTGAGGAGGGGGTCATGTACTTCGAGGTCAGGCGGCCGTTGACAATACGGTTATAGAGCGCCGGGGAGCTTTTTACGTATAAACCTGCCGAGAGTATCATAAAGGGCGTGGTGGGAAGCACCGGGATGAATATCCCGATAATCCCCATGATAAGTGAGGCTGTGCCGCCGGATATCAGTAAGATTCTCTTCATTTTTTTCTTACCGACTCCCGTTTATCCGTGAATTTGCCCATAATCTGCAGCCTGATATCCTCGATCCGGAAATTGGGAATCTGCTTCTTCTCGAAATAACTATAGAGAATATCCGTCAGCTCACTGTCACTGTAATCTTCTATTCTGTCACAGTGAGTGCAGTAAAGATGGTGGTGCGAGTCCCTCACAGAATCATAGCGGAGCAACCCCCGTTCGGTCTTGACCCTTTTCAGAATATCGTTCTCGACAAGGGTGTCAAGGGTTTTATATACTGTTCCTGTTGCAATGTCAGGATGCTTTTTCCTTATGAACTGACTGACCTCCTCTGCAGTAGGATGGTCATGCAAAAGATCCACAGCCTCATAAACTGCAAGCCGCTGAGGTGTGACCTTGAGTCCCCTCTCTCTGAGTATTAGTCTGTAGTCTTCAGTATTCATTAAATAGGAATAATTCTTAACAAAGAATAAACAAAGATAAGACAAAAATGAGTCAGATCAAAATAATTTTACGTTTATTTGCTTTAGTTTATGGTGAAAAATACGTTTCTGTCAGTATAACTAAACTGTGTAGTGCTTATCGAGCACGTCAGGAATTATTGCATCTACATTTTCACGGTTGTCAATTGCCACCATCATGCCGTATGCGGCGGTGCCGGTTACTGCCGCCACTTTTCATTACTGTTTACTGAAGGCTTTAAAAGCAAAGTGTGTAACCGGCATTGGCTTGTAAAAGAGAAGCATCTCCTGCGCCCTGATAGTTGAAACAAAGTTATGCCATAAATAGTCCTGTGTCAAATAATTATTACAGTTGATTATTAGCATGTAAGCCGGATAAAAAAAACTTCGTTTCTTTGTGCCCTGGCTTGAACCATAAACCTCTTTTTATGGTTGTAGGTAGTACCTTTCAGGGAATAAAGTGTCTTTATAGAAAAAATGTTATGAGGAAAACGGCAGTAATACTTTTCATGCTGGTTGCGTCGGTAGCTGTAGCGGCGCAGGTTCTGGAGCCTGTCTCCTGGAGTTTCAGGAGTGAGAAGACAGGAGACAACACTTTTGATCTGGTTATGACAGCCGAGCTCGAGGCGAGCTGGCATCTCTATGCCA
>CAZFIF010000140.1:0-6597 GCA_964519065.1 uncultured Rikenella sp. | reverse complement strand
GCTGCGGGCACTGGGACGCTGCATCCCTATGACGAACTTCGACGGCTTGCCTTTCCTGTCAACAGTATCGGCAACGATGGCAGCCATGACGGCACCCACGAAGCCGACGCCCATGACAACAACTATCTCACGGCCATCGGCACGCTCTTTTTCGACACGCTTCTTAATGCTTTCAAACTCAGCTTTATAATCCTCCGGCTTTGGCAATGGAAACTTCTCGCCGTTGGGACTCACAGAATATTTTTCGCTCATAATAATGGTTTATGGTTCATAGAATAGAGAACTAAAATTAATAAAAAGAATTGTTTTGCCGACCGGCTCAGTGCCGTTAAATGTTTCGCGACAGTTTGTCCGGGTTTTAATGTCAGAGGGCACAGTTTTTGTAGCAGCAATGTTGAACAACCCTTACCTCCTGACAATGAAACACTATCTTCAGATTGTGTTGCTGTTGCTGTTCAGTTTCACGGCAACAGCACTCTATCCCCAACAATTCTATCTTGGCGCCGGTTCCGGCATCAATGTCTCAGACCTGCACAGCACAACCACCTACGGTCACTGGAAGAGCAAGCCGGGACCTTCGGCGGGCCTCTTTGCCGGCTGGCAGATGACCCCGACACTGGGGCTGAATGCAGGTGTCGACTATTCGACAGTTTATTATGAGTATCACAGGTATAACCAATACTATTATCCGGACGGTTTTTACCTGATGTATTCATCTATCTGGATACCGCCGTATATCAGTAAAATGGAGAGTGCCAACTATAGTTTCGTGACTCTTCCGCTGCAGCTGACAGTGACCATCCCTACCAAACCGGAGCTGACCCTGGGAGCAGGAGCCTACTACTCCTTCAACATTGACCAGGACACTGATTACGGCTGGTATTACTTTCCGGATGATTCGCTCAGGAACGATTACGGATATACCTACATGATGAGGCTCGACTACCCGTTGCTTGAAAATATTGATCTATTTGTGCGGGGGAGATACAATACCGGACGGAGATATCTGACCTCTTTCCCTGACAGCAAGCACGGGTCCACGGATCTTACCGTCGGCCTTATCTGCAGGCTTGGCAGAGCCGGGGATGCAGGCACGGGAGCACGGGGGGATACTGAAGAAGATGCTGAGGAAATCAATGAGGATATCTACTTAACGTGGCGGACAGGAGTAAATCTCTCATGGAACTCGGGAGACATTATGAATGAGAAATACTCCTCCTACAAAGGACCGTCGGCAGGCTTCATGATGAATTTCAGGATCAGCGGGTCAAAGACATGGTTCCGCACCGGGCTCACCCTGGAACGCCTGGGATATTCAATGCGCGACTCAAGTGATCTCTATTACCTCTATCAAGACCTGGGAGTGTCCGGAGATTACGATTATTACGTTGACAGCAGGGTGAGTGTTGATTATGCGGTCATACCCCTGCTGCTCGACTTTTACTTCGGTGGGAATGAGACTTTCTCCTTCAGCACCGGCCCATATTTCGCTGCCAGGCTTAATGCCCGCTGTACCGGAACGGCAATGCAGACAAAGAACAGCAACGGATCCTATACTGTTGAAGAGACCACCATCCATGATGATCTCACGGAACTGACAAGGAGAAACGACTTCGGATGGCTGGCCGGAGCAGGGGTTGCCATACCGCTGCATGATAACCTTAAGCTCGATATCGGGATAGAATACAGGCAAGGTTTTTCGGAGGTCTTCAATTTAGCCTCCAGCGGGCTCCCAGAACCTATCAATTCAAAGGACGTATTCATACGGAACAGTGTCTTGACATTGCGTGCGGGACTGAGAATTCCGCTTTACAGATAAGGGTCTGATGAGAAATAAGCACAGCCGGATGATGAAAACTATAACGGAAAAATGGGAGAAGAGAAGTACGGCATTAATGATTGTCATCATGATGGTCATTCTTGGCTCATGCAGTGAAGATCCGTCACGCAGAATTCTGGAGAACTATCAGTTCTACTTTAACAACAGCCAGGAATCCAGGTTGCTGGCAGGGGAGTCGCTTGATGTGTCGGCATGGTTCCAGGTATATACCAATACATTTGCGAAGGTCGATTCTGTAAGAGTGATTTTCGAGCCTGTCCAGGGCGGTGGATCAGTCTCACAGGAACGCGATTATGTCTCTTCCGGGCAGAATATCGGTGCAGTATGGACCCTCGGGCACGATTCCTTCAGGCAGGTGCTGCGGGCATCGGTCCGGGACCTTTCCGGCAGCCTCATGACCTCAACAGACCTGGTTGCCTATGGCTTCAGGGAGGATGAGTGGGACGGAGTCACCGGCACACCGGAGGTGCAGATGATGGACATGGTGGCTGATACAGTCAACAGGGTCACCTTCATTACGACTGGCAGTTATCTTTACAGGCAGGGCGAAAGGTATTACCAGTGGGAAAGAGTCAACGATCCCATTTTCAATTCCCCGGACAGACCGCGCACTGTTGAGATAGACCGTAACGGTGTGATTTTTGTCAGTACCAACAACGGCAATATTATCAGGAGCCTGGATCACGGATCGTCATGGCAGTATTGCGCCAAACCGTGGCCCGAGCGCTCACACTACCTCCAGATATACGTCTCCAACGACAACAGGCTGTGGGTATATACGGCAGAGGAACTGATAAGATACTCCGATGACAGGGGTGTGACATGGCATAACGCCGGAGCCGGCATGTCTGAGAAGAGGCTGGGTGATCTCTTCAGGCTGTCAGACGGGGCCCTGATAAAGCACGGCCTGGACTGCTGCAGCCTGATGATTTCTGATGACGACGGCCAGACATGGACGTCGCTGACAACCCCGGCCTATTCTCAAAAACTGTATGTCACTGATGATGATCAGATCTTCATCGTCTGCGACCAGGGAACGGGCGAGGTTATCTACCGGTCTGAAGACAGGGGAACCACCTTCTCAAATGTTCACAGCGTGGGCGTAACATTCAGGTCCTCCTATGGCAATATCTTTAACAGATGGGGCAATTTCTGGTATGTAGCCATACCCGGATTCGGGATCATGACTTCATACGACCTTGATGAGTATGAAAACTACTGGCTCTTTCCTGATCTTAGGGCGCTCTATGTTGATCATAACGGGGTGCTGATAGTAAAGGACTTTGATTCCAATACCCTTTACTATCGAAAGAACTCTCAGTAACACGATCTGACTGATCGGGCACCTTGATGCTGCGGTTGCTAAACTGATTTCATGTATCTTTGTTATCAGTTCAGGTTATTATTAAAACTGAAACAAAGACTACAGCCATGAAAACAATTCTGTTAATGATGTTTCCTGCCTTGCTGATGATCCTCTCCTCATGCGGCAAGGAGCAGGAGACCGACCGTTTCACACTTCTGACGGCTCACGTCTGGGCCAGCGACAGTCTGCTGGCCAATGGTGTTGATGCAAGCGGACCGGGAGAGAAACTGGAGAAATTCAAGGGGGATGCGACTTTCAAAAAAGACGGGACAGGTACCTTCGGACAGTACATTGGGACATGGATGCTTGTTGACAATGATGCCAATCTCGCTATCACTTCTCCTGATCTGCCGGTACCATCGATCGCAACCACCATAGTAGAGCTGACATCTACCTCACTGAAGGTTACATTCATATATCCCGATCTGGTCCCTCTCAATATCCGTATGACCTTCAAGCCTAAATAATGCGTTTCGCCGCCTTTCTTCTTCTTGCGTTTGGTTTGCTCTCCCAGGGAGTTGTCTCTGCGCAGGCTACGGTCAGCGGTAAGGTAACCGACAGGCTAACAGGAGAGCCGCTGCCGGACGTTTACGTCATCTATGGCAGAGGCGTGGGTACTACTACTGACACGGGGGGCTTCTACACTTTTACCGTCGGCCCTGGTTCACTTAAGGTTGAATTCAAATTCATCGGATATAAAACGCATACGGAGACCGTCATCCCCGGGGATGGGGAGACCCTTGAACTGAATGTCACCCTGGAGCCTGAGGCACAGCTCCTTGACCAGGTTGTAGTCAGCGCTGACAGGATGGAGCAGAAGAGGTCCGAGCTTACTGTCTCCATGGATGTCATAAAGCCGGAATACTTTTTCCGGGCACACATCACCGATGCGCAGGAGCTGATCACCAAGACTCCCGGCATCGAGGTGCTTGACGGGCAGGCGTCGGTCAGGGGTGGCAGTGGGTTCAGCTACGGCGTCGGCAGCCGGGTGCTGGCCCTCGTTGACGGCCTCCCGATGATGTCGGCTGATGCCGGAAACATAAAATGGCAGTTCCTGCCGCTGGAGAACCTGTCGCAGGTTGAGATAATAAAGGGAGCCTCTTCGGTTCTCTATGGCTCCTCAGCCCTGAACGGGGTGATAAACTTCAGAACCGCCGATGCATCGAACGTGCCGGTGACAACCTTCTATACCGAGGGAGGGACCTACGGTGCTCCCCGCAACCGCGACTGGAAGTGGTGGGATACTCCCAGGCTCTTCGGAAACGCCTCTTTCTCCCACCTCCGTAAAATAGGAAATACGGACATAGGCTTCGGGGTTAATCTTGCCGCTGACAACGGCTACAGAAAATACAATGATGAGACCATGGGGAGGGTCAGCCTCAGGCTCAAGCATCACAGCAGCAATGTTGAGGGACTGAAATATGGTATGAACCTCAGCGGGGGGAAGACATACAAAGCCGATTTTATATTGTGGGAGGATGGTGAATACGGTGCCCTGAAACAGGATACCTCTACGGTCTCGAGGCTGCATGGCTACTTCCTTGCCGCTGACCCGTTCATCTCGTTGAGCCGTAATGGCAGGATGAAGCATGACGTTCGCATGCGCCTGCAGTCGTCAGCCAACCGGTTTCCTGTCCGGATAGAGAACAACTCATCCTCTTTCTCTGTCTATGGTGAATACCAGTTCTGGTACAGGTTTTCAGATCATTTTAACCTGACGGCGGGTTTTGCCGAGACCTGGAGCAGCGTCACCTCCAATTTCTTCGGGGATCACCGCGCACTCAACCTCGCGGGGTTTGCACAGCTGGAGGCAAGGCCTGTGAACAGACTGAAGGTCACCGCCGGAGTGCGTGTGGAGCAGAACATACTCGATGGTGAGGGTGACAGGATCGTACCTGTATTCAGGACCGGCATCAACTGGCAGGCAGCGGAGTATACCTTCCTGCGGGCCTCCTTCGGGCAGGGCTACCGCTATCCATCCATAGCCGAGAAGCATGCCACCACAACCCTCGGGTCGGTGAGAATCTTCCCGAGCCCGGGTGTCCGGGCGGAGTCGGGCTGGAGCTCAGAGATAGGGGTGATGCAGGGCTTCATGGTTGGTGAGATCAGGGGCGAGGGCGACCTGGCTCTCTTCTTCTCACAGAACAGTGACATGATAGAATATATCTTCGGCATACACCAGGATCCGGTGACGGGAATATCTGACCTGGGCTTTAAGGCAACCAATGTGGAGCAGTCGAGGATCTACGGCGCTGAGACTGAGATCATGCTCCACAGGTCATTCGGTGTTGCGGATTTAACACTGACCGGCGGATACACTTATGTCTACCCGGTTGAATACAATGCCTTTACGGGTCAGAATACAGGTGTCTTCCTGAAATACCGCAGGAAACACACCTTCAAGGCAGGTTTTCAGGGGGTGCGCGACAGGTTTGAGGCAGCCGTTGATATCTATGTAAGGTCAAAGACACTCAGCATCGATGATGTCTTCCTCAATCCTCTCACCAGGGAGGAGATACTGCCCGGTTTCTATGATTACTGGCAGGCGAACAATACCGGTTATTTCCTGATGGACTGCAGCGCCGGATACAGGTTGAGCAGCACCCTGAAGCTCTCCGCGGCTGTAAAGAATGTCACAAACACTGAATACATGGGCCGACCTGGAGACGTGCAGCCTCACCGCAACTTCAGCCTCCGGCTCAGCGGCAGGTTTTAAAGATTTTCATTAGTTTTAAGGGATGATCTGGTTCAGAAAAAAGGCGATCACTCTTTTGATCTTAATCTTCACAGTTGCTGCTGCTGTGCCTGTGCACGCCCAGCATGAAAACTCCTCACCCTGGAGTGCCGGTGCCGACCTCGTCACCAGTTTTGTATGGAGAGGTACCAGGCTCGGCAGCGGTCCGCACCTGCAGCCGGTGATGGAATATTCCGCGGGCCCCTTTTTCGCAGGTGCCTGGGGTTCATTTGACATGAATGGCTATGAGGAGGTGGATCTTTACTTTGGGTTTGACCTTCCCGGGGGATTTACCCTTGGTATGCAGGACTATTACCTGCCGGAGCTGCCGTATTTCGATTACTCTGCCCCTGACGGAGCCCATGCCTTTGAGGTAAACCTCGACTGGGAGTCGGACAACGTGTGGCTGAGTGCCAACTATATCATCAACGAGGCAGGAGGAGTGGGGTCATATGGCAACGACCTCTATTTTGAGGCCGGATTGTCATTTGAATATTTCACTCTTTTCATGGGCGCCGGCAATGGCTGGCACACCGAAAGCGGCAGCTTCAACGTCTGTAACCTCGGGCTGGAGGTTTCTGAAGAGATCGGTATCACCGAAAAATTCTCCGTTCCTGTCACCGGGCAGCTTATCTTCAATCCCGACAGCGAGCAGAT
>CAZFIF010000139.1:0-6630 GCA_964519065.1 uncultured Rikenella sp. | reverse complement strand
GGGCATGCCCGAGGAGGTGGTGCTCGACGAGGTGCTGAAGCTGCGCAAGCAGCAGTCGTTCCGCGACCGCAACGCCTGGCCGGTGCAGGATGCCGTGGTAGCACCACAGGCGACAGTACAGAAACAGAAGGCCAGGGAAGAGACATCATTCTACTCGGAGAGAGAACTGCTGCGCCTCCTGATACGCTATGGCTCCGAGGTGCTGACACGCGAGACCGACGAAGAGACAGGCGTCGAGACCATCACCACCGTGGCTGACTACATCATATCGCAGATAACAGAGGATGAGCTGACATTTGAGGATCCCCTCTTCACCACCATCTATTCAGAGATAACCTTCCTCGTCTCCCAGGGACTCGTCGCAGGCGAACGGCACTTCGTACAGCATGCAGATCCCGTCATCAGCTCCACAGTCGTGGATATGCTCACCGAACAGTACGCCCTGAGCAACATATGGAGATCGCGCGGGGCATTCGTCGAGACCGAGGAGATGAAGGTCAAAGAGATCGTCCTCGACTCGGTACTCAAGTTCAAGGGTGACAAGATCAAGATGATGCAGAAGGAGATACGCAAGGCGATGGCCGAGTCGGCAGGTGACGACGAGAAGATATCGGAGCTGCAGGCGCGCTATAAGGCGATGACTTCGCTGCAGAAAAAAATTTCTGCGGGACTTGGGGGCCGCATAGTCATGTGACTACTATAAAAAGCTCTTCCAGACCCGGCGGCTTCATCTTCATGCAACAGGAGAAAAGATTTCGGCCGGACAACACAGGAGGATCCACCCGGTACAGGTATATAAATCTCTTCCATACCCTTCAGCCACGTCCGCTTGCCACAGCTGAAAAAAATCCTTCCGGACCCACCAGCCTCTCTGTCATACAACAGAAAAATAAACAACATTTTTCTTAACTTGGGGGAAAATTTCCGGAACCATGAGACGACTGCTGCCTGCCCTCATTATACTCTCTGTGATGACCCTCACCTTCACATCATGCAGAAAGTCAGACAAGGGCTCCGGCATCCCTGTTCCTGTCTTTTCGACATACCATCCAGATACACCCAAAGATGCGGAAAAGCTCAGGGAGATCTATTACGGGCTGCTGACGCCTGTGGAGGTTACCAATATCTTCGAGAGGCTGGGCATCCCCTTTAACGACACTATCGTCCTTGCATCCGAGAACCGCGATCTTTACATGAGCAGTTACAAGGCCGCCATGAACCTGGGCGTCTACGGCGTCGACATGGGTTACATGAAGCTCTTTGGCGTCAACCGTCAGACAATAAGCTACTTCAGCACCATAAAGTCGCTCAGTGAACGGCTGAATATGCCTGACACCTTCCTGGCGGATGCCATTGCAGGACTGAATGCCGACATGAGCAATGCCGACTCGCTCACCAGGCTGATGAACGACGCCTATGCCAAGATCGATGCGCACCTTCGCGGCGAGGGCAGTGAAGGCACACTGGGTCTGATGCTCATGGGAGGATGGATAGAAGCCATGTACCTCGCAACACAGCTGGCCTATGATCCCGAGAACCCTGATCCTGAGGTTGTTGGCAAGATAGCCGAGCAGAAATACTCCCTCACCTCGCTGCTCAGCTTCATGAAAAACTATTATGACGACCCCATGGTTGTCTTCTACACCAAGAAACTGAAGTATCTCAATCGCTGGTTTGATACCTTTGACATTTACTATCAGCCGGGGGATGTAGCCGTTGACACCCTGCGGCAGGTTATCACCACCACGGGGACAGAGATGAATGTCACCATTGGCACCCTGAATGAGATACGCGATTATGTGGCCAGGCTGAGGGCTGAGGTCACTGCTGTCTGAACAACCTGAAAAACATATATCATGAACCGTACTCTTATATTCGTTGCGGCTGCCGTGGCCGTGATAATCATGTCATGCGGCAGGTCCGCCAGCGATAGCTCCACCGCTGAAGCGCCTGCCATCACCGTCATCGACAAGGGCTTCAGCAAGTTCATCTCGGCGTATACTGCCGGCACCGTCCCGGCGCTGACCACGGTGCAGGTGGTCTTCACCCCTGAGTTTGCAGCCACCGTTGACCGCAGCCGCACGCAGGGGCTCTTCTCGTTTAGTCCCGACATCAAGGGCACGGCAGAGTGGGCCGACGACATCACCCTGGTATTCAAACCATCACGACCACTGGCCTCCGGAACCTTCTACCAGGGTAAGCTCGACATGGGCAGGATAGGAAAGATGGAGGAGCGGCTTCGTTTCTTCCCCCTGGCCTTCCGCACCGTGGAGAAGAACTTCACGGTCAACCTCGACCCCATAGCTGTCAATCCTCCTGACGGGAGCACATACACCCTCAGCGGTACCCTCGTCACCTCTGACCATATCGACAATAACGAGGTTGAGAACTACCTCTCAGCCAGCACCGGCAAACGCGACGAGAAGATCACCTGGGAGCACGGCAACGGCAACATCCACAGCTTTAAAATCGAAAACATAAGCCGCGGCGATGATGAGAGCCGGCTTTCGGTGGCATGGAATGGCACTTCCTACGGGATAAAGACAAAGGGGGAATTTCCTGTTACAATACCTGCCGCGGGTGACTTCAGGGTTACTGATATGAAGGTTAACGCCGGGGAGAGCAAGAGCATCGAGATATTCTTCTCCGACCTGCTGGATGCGGGGGTCGAGCTCGAAGGGATGGTCACCTCTGAACCGTACCATCCTCTCTCCCTCAGCGCCGACGGCAACAGGCTGCTGGTCATCCCCGGCGACTATGTCATCGGCGAGCTCAGAATCACCGTCGACGGATCGCTGCGCAACTCCCGCGGAGAGAAGCTTGGTGAGGCTGTAACGCGAGGTATCAACTTCACGCCTGTGGAGCCGGGCATCAGGTCGGCCGGCAGGGGGGTGATCATGCCCTCAACCGGCAACCTCATCTTTCCGTTCATGGCTGCCAACCTCAGTGCCGTGGATCTCACCATCATCAAGATATTCGAAAACAACCTGCCCTACTTCCTGCAGCAGAACAGCATGGGCGAGTCCGATGACTATCATGGCATCAGGCAGTTCGGCAGGCCTGTCTACCGCGGCCGTGTTGATCTCACCGCCGGTGCAGGCTTCGATCCGAACCGCTACAACCTCTTTACCATTGACCTGGCAGATTATATTGAACCGGAGCCTGGCATACTCTACCGTATCGAGCTGGGGATGCGACCCTCCTATTCGCTGTACCCCTGTTCCGGTGAACGAAAGGAGTCGGTCTATGAGCAGATGCTTGAGCAGGTGGATCTCGACCGCCGGTGGGAGGGATCTGATGATTACTATTCCCTCTCGGAGGAGGGGCTCTTCTACGAGTATGCCTATAACTGGCGCGAGAGCAGCAACCCGTGCAATGATGCCTACTACAGTCCCTACAAGAAGCTGGTAAGCAATATCCTGGCCTCTGACCTCGGCATCATCGCCAAGGGCGGCAGCGACAACAACCTGAGGGTGTTTGTCCGGGACCTGCGCACCGCTGACCCTGTTGAGGGTGCCACTGCGGAAATCTACGACTTCCAGATGCAGCTCATGGGGTCTGTCACCACCGACAGGGCGGGCATCGCCGCGTTGGCCTGCCCCAGAAAGCCATTTCTTGTGATAGCGCGCAAGGATAAAAACCGTAACTATCTCTCTCTCAAGGATGGCGCGGCTCTCTCCATGAGCTCGTTCGATGTCTCTGGAGAGTCGCCCCAGGAGGGCATCAGGGCCTTCCTCTTCACCGAGCGCGATGTACGGCGTCCGGGTGACACCATCTTCGTGGGGGTGATAGTGCGCGACATGGGACAGGGGCTGCCCACGGGTCACCCGGTGCACTTCGAGCTGTATAACACACGCGGACAGCGTATCGATGACCAGGTGGCACTGCTGAACCCGCAGGGGTTCCTGACCTTCACCACCCGCACCTCCGACGATGCGGAGACAGGCAACTACCGGGCGCAGGTGCGCATCGGCGCCGCCACCTTCACGAGGGTCATCAAGGTCGAGACCGTCAAGCCCAACAGGCTGAAGATAAAGCTCGACTTCCCCTATGACATCGCCGGCGGTGAGAACAGGTCGCTACGCGGCGATATGAAGGTCACATGGCTCAACGGCGCCACGGCGCGAGACATGAAGAGCACCGTGGAGCTGCTGCTGAAGCCGGTGAAGACTACCTTCGACAAATACGGACAGTATAACTTTGACGATCCTGCATCCCAGTTCTGGTTCGACAGCCAGACGGTCTTCGACGGCAGCATCAACAGCTCAGGCGAGGCGACGGTCACCTTCACCCCCGACAGGGAGATGATGGCTCCCGGCATGCTCAACGCCATCTTCACCACCAGGGTGTTCGAGAAGGGCGGCGACGCCAGCATAACCCAGACGGTGATACCCTATGCACCCTATCCATCCTTCGTCGGGATGAACATACCCGCCCTGGGCGCCACGGGACGCATACTCTTCACCGACAGGCCCAACGAGGTGCGGCTGGTGACGGTCGACAAGAACGGCAAGCCTCTCCGCAGCCAGGTGGAGGTCAACGTCTGGAAGCTCGACTATCGCTGGTGGTGGGAGTCAGATGAGGAATACCTCGGATCATATATCTCGCGCAGCAGCAACAACAATATCTTCAGTCAAACCCTCACCACCTCCTCTGCCGGTGAGGGTTCGGTCTCGTTCAGCGTCGACAAGCAACGGTGGGGACGTTACCTTGTCAGGGCTACCCTGCCGTCAGGACACTCCACGGGAATGATAGTGCTGGTCGACTGGCCCTGGGACTACGGCATGAAGCCGGGCGGCAACGATGGCGCCAGCCTGCTGCAGCTCAACACCGACAAGGACAAATATGCCGTGGGTGATGAGATAAGCCTCACCTTCCCGTCGCCGGAGAACGGTCGCGCCATCATCACCATAGAGAACAGCATCGGGGTGCTCGACATAAAAGAGGTGAACACGCAGGCCGGCAACAGCGAGGTGAAGATAAAGGCTACCGCTGCGATGGCTCCCAACGCCTATCTATATGTCACCATGCTGCAGCCCCACTCGCAGACGGTGAATGATGCCCCTGTGAGGCTCTACGGCGTGATACCGGTGATGGTGGAGAACCCGTTGTCGCGGCTGACGCCGGTGATAACCATGCCTGACCGCATCAGGTCGCGACAGGAATTTGAGATAAAGGTCGGGGAGAAGAACAGGCAGGAGATGACCTACACTCTTGCAGTGGTGGATGAGGGGTTGCTGGACCTGACAGGCTTTCGTACCCCTGACCCCTGGAAGTGGTTCTTCGTCAAGCATGCGCTGGGGGTAAGGACCTGGGATATTTATGACATCGTCTTCGGCGCCTTTGGCGGGAAGCTGGGACGTGCGCTGGCCATAGGCGGCAGCGAGGCTGCCATAGACCAGAGCAAGAACAGGGCCCGGCGGTTTGAGCCGGTGGTCAGATTCATCGGTCCCTTCACGCTGGCACCGGGAAAGACGGGAAGTCATAAGATCACGCTGCCGCAGTACACCGGATCAGTGAGGGTGATGGTCACCGCCGCCGGCAAGGGCAACACCTTCGGTGCTGCGGAGAAGAGCGTGACCGTCTCTGACCCGCTGATGATACTGGCCACGGCGCCGCGGGTGCTGTCGCCTGGCGACAAAGTAGCATTGCCGGTGACAGTCTTTACGCAGGAGAGTAAGATTAACGAGGTTGAAGTTACAGCCACGGGCAACGAGATGGTCTCCTTCACCCGTGCTTCTGACGTGGTGCGCTTCACGGAGCCGGGAGACAGGGACCTGGAGCTCTTCTTCAACACCGCCGACAGGCAGGGCAAGGCTGAGATAAAGGTCAGTGCCGTCGGCGGCGGCGAGAGCGCCACCTACGACCTGCAGCTGCAGGTGCGTCATCCTAACCCCCCGGAGCGCAGGGCAGAGACGCAGAGCATACCTGCCGGAGGGCGGTTTGCAAAGAGTTTTGTTCCCTTTGGTGTGCCCGGCACCTCCATGGCGACTATAGAGGTCTTCTCTCTGCCGCCCGTCAACCTGAGCCGCCGGCTGGGATACCTCACCTCCTTCCCTCACGGCTGCACCGAACAGATAATATCAGCAGCCTTTCCGCAGGTCTATCTTCCCGACCTGCTGGGATCCGGGTTGCCGGACGCCGCCGCCGTGCGCAACAATGTTCAGGAGGCACTGCGCAACATAGTCACGCGTCAGCTTGCCACCGGGGCGCTGACACTCTGGCCGGGAGGACCCTATCCTGACGACTGGGTGACATCATATGCCGGGCACTTCGCCATCGAGGCGCAGAGGGCAGGCTATACCCTGCCGGCAGGATTCCTGAGCAAATGGACATCATATCAGCACTCTACCGCCTCTTCATGGAGGTACCAGCCGCAGTACCGTTACACTGCCAACGACCAGGCTTACAGGCTCTTCACCCTGGCGCTGGCAGGCTCGCCCGACAGGGGGGCCATGAACCGCATGCGTGAGACCACTGACCTGCCGGCGCTGGCACGGTGGTTCCTGGCAGCAGCATATGCCACCATCGGGAGGCCTGAGGTGGCACAGGGCCTCACCGACGTCCGCAACCTTAAGAGCGACGATGAGTACTCACAGTACTATTACGGCAGCACGCTGAGGGACCAGT
>CAZFIF010000138.1:0-6684 GCA_964519065.1 uncultured Rikenella sp. | reverse complement strand
TCTAAGACTGTTAAGAAATGACCGGTGATGTATGCCCGTGGCTGGCATACGGTTCAACTTTCTCCCAGGCCGGCCGGATATCCAATTAGTATTCCCAGTTATCTATTTATGCAACTCATGGATCAGATGATTCATCGGAGGAATTTTATCCCTGATGGTATGGCCTAAAGGTGTTTCTGAGGTCGAGACATTCACTCCTGTGATAATGTTGTCTGTCCCATCGTTCCATACCTGGTCCTTAATATCTCCTCCTACAACGCTCCAGTTCCTTGTAAAAGTCGTAAGCCAGACAGCACACATATCAAATGAGGCTGTCGAGAAATTGTTCCCAATTATAAGTCCATCCTCATTATAGATACCATAATAATCACCATATGGGCTATCAGCATAGATTGCAAGACCACCCGGGCCACGGAATTTATTGTTGCGTATCACCATGCCCTTCGTCCAACGGCTTATTATACCCCAATCATATGGATCATGCATATCAAACAGGTTGTTTTTAACATTGAATGCATCGGGGAAGCCCTCAGGCTCTGTGATCCTGCAGACATCCCTGAACCAGAGACCATATTCTCCGTGCACAAGATTGAACACATTGTGATGACAATTGCTTATTGTGGCTTTGGTGGAAGGCTCATACCTGAAACATGCATACCAGGGATAATTGTCCTGATCGAAGCCGTTTTTGTAGACATTAAAAATATTCCCTTCCACAAGGATCTCCATGTCTCTATATTCCCAGATACCACCTTGCTGGTCACAGTTAATGAAATGGTTTCCTCTGTTAACTTCTCCAACAATGATTTTGCTGTTTTTGATACCTTCAATACCAAGTCCATAACAGAAGGTGTCGAAATCAGAATCAGTGATCTTAAGATTTATCTTCTCCCTTGGAAGCAGGGGATCAGGAGCCACATACGGTGAGAAGTAATCAAATCCGGCTCTTACACCAAGAACACAATTGTAATTATACCCGGCATAGCCAGGATAGCCTCCCTCCTCCACACGCTGGCCTTTGAAACAAACATTGTCGATAACTACGTTGATTGAACGGTTTTCATTCCCTGATTCATACTTAGGGTTAAAAGAGGAGAAATTTAACAGAGAATAGATATGACCCCAACCTGGCCCCCCGGTTGAGAGTAGTCCGGGAGGAGTCTGCATGGTGAAATTGCTCAGGTGGACATCACCACCTATGAATTTAACCATACAGTGAATCAGATGCTGAGCAAACAACTCATCCAGATCGATGCCCGGCAATACGGTGATGATTGTTTTGCCTTTGCCCGCCCCATACAGTGAACCGAAGAAATCGTATATCTCCATATACCCGACATGATACTCGCCTTCCACGAGTTTCACCACCGATCCGGGTCCGGCAGCCTTTGCATCGTCAAATGCCTGGCAGAGTGCCGGTGTGTCATCAAGCCCATTTGGTTCGACAACAAAAACCTCATGGGTAACTTTCTTAGCCTTCAGGTCAATGCCTGAAAAATCCTCATCGTTGTAATCCCTGCTGCATGAGAAGAGCAGGACGGCAGTTGCTGTGAGCAAAAGAACTTTTTTCATTGTTTTCATGAGCATAGGTTTAAGTTAAACACCAGAAATTTTCATATACATTTTCTGATTCAAAGTTCAGCCAAACCGGGAGCTACTGCATAGGACTCAGCGTGCCATCGCTTTAAAAAGTGTTGCAGGTTTTTAAACTATGTTGCACCGCGATGCAACAAAACAATCTCATCCGTATATTTTTTGATGGAGTGCAACTGCCGGCAATGACTTTCTTAATTCTGTGGCAGCCCGTCAGGCATATACCAACAAAACAGGAAGTGGAGCCTGCACTCCACTTCGTAAATTACCTAAATCTAAGACTGTTAAGAAATGACCGGTGATGGATGCCCGTGGCTGGCATACGGTTCAACTTTCTCCCAGGCCGGCCGGTATACCACAGTTCATTGCTAATGCCTTAAAAGCCATTCACAAAGTGGTTCCCAGATCAGAAAATCGGCATCATAACCCATCCATAGATCAGCATGGCCAAAATCAAGGCATCGTTCAACGCCTTTAGTAACAACAAGATTAGTTATGTCCGGGCTGGAAGTAAGGCTGGCTGTATAAATACCATATGAGCCCACTCCGCCCTCAACTCCGAGGTATAGAACAGGTACCCGGATATCTTTTAGGTAATCATCGAATATGACATCCTCATTGTCAGCCTGGGTAGCCATTCCATCAACCAGATGTTTGAGTGGCATATGAGGATTTAAGTTTATACCCAGGTTTATAAATCTGTTTACATCTGAATAGAAGAATCCCTCTTCAAGGCTTCCGCCGAAATAATGCCAGCACGGAATGTCATTCTCGGCCGGACTGCATCCGACTAGAATAATAGCCTGCAGGTTAGTCAGCCCGGGTATGACAGGCGAATCCTCCTCAGGTGAATTAAGGGCAAGATTCGCCATATAAAGCAATCCTAATCCTTCTGAATAATTGTACACCCCTTCATCAATCATATTGTTAAACTGATCTGCAAAAAGTTGAGCGTAACCGCAGAGTTCCTCGTAATTTTCAAGCCCCGGATCATACTTCAGACAACCCTCGGCAGCTACCAACCCTTTAATGTCACGTAAAACGGGATGTATACGGGTTTCCTTCTCAGCGGCATAATATATCAGATTGACAGTACAACAATACCCTTCAAGATTCAACCGGCCAAATCCCTGGCAGGTCATTGCCCTGATGAGACGCGCAACAGCCATTCCCGCAAGTGTATTGTCAGCATCCCGGTCGAGGCCCCAGTCCTTCATGAAAGTGAAGTCCTCCGTCTCTATCGGAACCTGTGTCCAGGCCAGGTCAATACCCCAGACGTCGATACCCCTGGACGCAAGAAAGAACGGAGAGGATGTCCTGGCATTTATTTCCTCCGCTCCAGCCCTAAAATATATGTCGTCAAAATCCTGTATAGCAGCATGTACCATGAAAATATTGCCCCTGGTACGTATCGGGCGATAAGGCCTATTTTCCTTCACCACCCGGTGCAGGCGAACCATGGAGTATTCTCCTTTTCCCAGGTTCAGGTCAAACTGATAATGAGCGATGCCCTGCCCGAGATCTTCCCTCGTCATGTTCAGGCAGCAGTTACTACTCTTTAATCTGCTGCCACTTAGCGAAAGAACACTTGTTCCCGGTTCATCAAAGCCTGCGAACTGAAGATTATAAACCTGAAGATCCCGTTCTGCCGTGCTACAGGTAATCCCCTTAAGTTCCTGGCCGGGATTCTGCAATACTACCTTTTCACTATTCTCTCCATTTAATCCGATCAAACTGATGCCAGGTTTATTTATGTCAAGTGACTCACGGTATATTCCCGGTTCAATATAAATAACATCACCAGGCTGAGCAGCATTCACCGCATCCTGTATTGAACCATTCTTCTCAACAAGGATGATATTTGACCCGGGATTGATCTGACTGAGCAAATCCATCCATGATTCTGAATAATCAGCCTCTGTTGTATCTGTGACTAATTCCTTGTCCTCAAACCGAGAGCAGGATAATAGCATACAAACGGCTGCAAGAATCATTAAAATCATTCCGGAAGTTTTCATAATTCAAGGTTTTAGTTATACAACAAAATGGTACCCGGAATACAAAGTTAGGTCACAGATTGCCATGCAACTTAACTCCCAGCGTGCATTCGCTTTATACAATGTTGAAGTTCTTTAAACTATGTTGCACCGCGGTGCAACAAAACAATCCCTCCCGGATTTTTGTAATGGATATTAATTGCCGCACATACCTTCTGCAGGCAATTGTTGTTTTACCTTGGGGGCCTGTTATTGTAGGCCGACAGACCTTCTTTCTCAATAACCGCAAGGAAGCGGGGGTCACCACGCAGGATATCGAAGTCGGGGTTGGTGGCGATGAGGTTGAAATAATGGCGAGGGATACGTTCTTCCAGTATTGTCTTTTCAAGCCATTCAACAGATTGTTCCCGGTCGCCAATAATGGCATACCACCAGGCAACAAAGAAGGGATGGCCGGTAAGACCATCTACAGGGATGGGCCTGTTAATATTGATGTCTATCAACCATGTGAAAATTCCGTTAACGCCTGATTTATGATATGCTTCCATCACCTCATCCCCAAGGTGACTTAATGAGGGATATCGGCTGAAGAGGTCATACAACGCAGTTGCCGCCTTCTCCCCTTCGCCCAGCCTGACATAATGGAGGACGAAGAGCCAGTTGTTGTCAACGAAATCAGGATTCAGGTCACGGGCCGTATAGCAGGCATCAATTCCTTTTTCATATTCCTCTTCGAAGTAGTAGATCCAGGCACTCAGGTTATGCACCACCCAGAAATAGGGTTCGAGCTCAACGGCGCGGTCAACATGTTTCCGTGCCTCTTTTATGGGACCTGTAATCATAAGTATCTGTGCATAGATCTGATGTGCCGTGGCAAAGTCGGGATTCAGATCTAGGGCTTTTCTCAATTCTGTTTTGGACTCTTCAAACCTGCACTCAGGATAAGTCAGCCATGAGCCCTTCAGAGTGTGGGCCTCTGCACAATCCGGATCAAGCTCCAGTGCTTTGGTAAAATTCCTTACGGCCATGGCTATACCCTCGTTATAAGGCTTGTACCATCCCCATGCTGAGAGATTGTACCATGCATTGGCAAGCCCTGCATATGCTTCTGCAAAGCATGTATCTTCCGCAATAGCCATCTCATAGTACTTCCTGCTGGCCATCAGTCCCTTCCTGCTGATATCAAATCGCTGGATATCATTTGCCTGATGAAGCAAAAACCGGGCTCTGAGATAGTAATCCCATGCCTTCGGATTCGTAGTTGGAAGTTCCACCAGCCGGCTGGATTCGCTGTCAGAAATGATTGCATCAAGTTTTCCCGCTACCTGTCTTGCTATTTCACCCTGAAGACCGAGCATGTCAGTCAGCTCCCGGTCATAATTTTTCGACCAGAGATGCTGCTCCTTCCTGCCATCAATAAGCTGTACGGTGACCCTCACTTTGTCATCCTCCCTTCTTACACTGCCCTCAAGGACATTGCGTGCATTGAGCTTTCGTGATATCTCACCTGATGTAAGGTCGGTATCACGGAAATGCTCCGAGGTTGTGCGCGATATTACTCTCAGATCACTGACCTGGTAAAGGGAGTTAAGGATGTCCTCCATGATGCCGTCAGCGAAATACTGATTGTCAGGGTCTCCGCTGAGATTCTTGAAGGGCAGGACTACGATGGATTTATCCATTGAATTTCCGGGGTGACCAAGGGTCAGTATTACCAGAATTACAGAGACAGCGACTGCGAAAGCTGAGAAGAGGATAACTCTTCTCCTGTTTGACCCCGGATCAGTAGCATCGGGCTGGTTGATCCCGGGAGTGCCAGGCAGGATACCATCATTCTGCGTATCGCCTTCAACAGTTATGATCTTTTCTTCTCCCGGAGGATAACCAAAGTACTCATGAAAACACCTGGAGAAGTAGGCGGGACTGCTAAAGCCCACCCTGTATGCCACTTCAGAAGCCGTCATCAAACCCTCACGAAGCATCTCCTGCGCCTTCAGAAGGCGTATCTCCCTTATAAAGTGACTTGCATTCCGCTTTCCAAGACTCCTTAGTCGGCGATGAATTGAAGACCGGCTCATCTTTGCTTGCCGTGCAAGTTCCTCAACATCAAAGTCCTCTCTTGACAGGTTGGCCTCTACAAGCTCCCTGAGCCTTCGGATAAACATCTGGTCTTTAGAAGAGGAAACAGTCATGCCGGTAAGTTCTAAAGGTGTAAGTTATGAAAAAGCTCCACCTAAGTCAAGTGTTATGCAATGATATTCATTACAAACGGCTGAGCCGTAAACTCCTATTTACTAAGCTTTCTCATATACCATCCCTCGTTATGACCAGCCTGCTGCCAGGATAATTACTAACACGTCGAAGACCTTACCACCCCGGCACGAAGTTGAGCCCGAAGACCCTGCTTGTAAACCCACCCTTCTCCCCGGGTATCCACTGTCTGCCTGCAATGGCATCAGGAGACATGACATTTTGCCTGTGCTGTAGGTACATGGCTGCATATTATTTTTTACTTTTGGGAAAGAGCCAATTACAAACCTGTTAAGATACCTGTCACCATGAAAAAATTATCCATCATTGTCATTGCCCTTGCCCTGCTCTGCACCGCTGCGTGCAAGAAGAGAGAAAAAACAATCGTGAGCACTATCGATGTATCACTCACCGAAGCCGAGAAGGCCGGCGGTGTTCTCACCCCCGAGATCCTCTGGAAGTACGGACGGGTAGGTTCAATCTCACTCTCCCCCGACGGGTCGACGGTGCTCTACACTGTAACAAACTATGATCTTGCCACCGAAGCACGGTCCACCAACATCTGGTCAGTACCGTCAGCAGGGGGACCTGCTGTTCAGCTGACCACCGACGGTGGGTCAGGTCCGCAGTGGATAGACAACGGGGCCAAAATTGCCTACCTGCAGGGTAGTAAGGTCATGACCATGAACGCTGACGGCAGCGGCAGCAAAGAGATAGCCGGACTGCAGGATTTTGAGATACTCTCTTTCTCCCCGGCAGGCGATATGGTATACTTCACCCGCCGCGTGAAGCTCGACCAGACGGCAAATGAGAAATATGATCTCCCCAAGGCAAAGGTCAGGAT
>CAZFIF010000137.1:0-6696 GCA_964519065.1 uncultured Rikenella sp. | reverse complement strand
TTCTTCCTGGCGATCGGGCATACTCCCAATTCAGAGGTCTTCAGGGAGTGGATTGACACTGATGAGACAGGATACATAATCACCGAACCGGGATCAACAAGGACGAAAGTGCCTGGCGTCTTTGCCGCCGGCGACGTGATGGATCATGTTTACAGACAGGCAGTGACAGCTGCCGGCAGCGGATGCCGGGCAGCTATCGATGCCGAGCGATATATTGCAGAACAGGGATTATAAAAACAACACTCATTAAGAGGAAAACATACGCTGACCATGCGAAATTTCAGAAAGACTTTTCATATCAATGCCGAACCTTCAGATATTTATGCGGCACTGACAAACCCGTATACCATTGAACTGTGGTCGGGCTACCCGGCCGTGATGCCGTCTGCTCCCGGAGAGGAGTTCAATATGTGGGACGGTGATATCTGCGGCAGGATCGTTGATCTTGTGCCGGACAGCAAGGTGGTGCAGGAGTGGTATTTTGGCGACAGAGAGCTGGATTCAATGGTGACCATTACCATTGTTCCCAACGGTGGCAACACCGCAGTGACGGTTGAACACACCAACATTCCCGTGGAGGACTATACCAATATAGCCGATGGCTGGAATGAGTATTATATGGGGGCAATAAAACGGTTCTATAATCCCAATTTCTGATCACTGAGAATATCCCTTACATCCTCCAGGGCTCCGATGATCAGTCCTGAGATGCCGGTATAGCATTTTGTAACAGATTTTTCAGAGACCTCTTCCGCCCAGCGTGGCAGCCACGACAGCATCTCGCCGTTGATGAAGTCAACCAGGTCTTCCCGTATATTTTTCTTCACCCTGGCATCATCCTCAGTAAGGTACTTCTCAAGGAGCAGGTTGACAAACAACAGCTCGATACCGAGATGGTCAGGTTCGAGACTGCACTCCTGAGATCTGCTGTAGCCATATTGTGAGTAGAGTTTCCCGGGCATTGCATGATGGTTTTCTGCCGTTGTTTCAGATACTTCGCAGGTGCCAATCCATCGTGAGGCAGCAGGGTAGGCATATGCTCTCCTGTTGCCGGCAAGCAGTGAGTTGTAGTTCTCTGAGACCGTATGATGGCACTGTTGCTTGAAAGGACAGGGCGACTTTAGCAGGTGGCTCGCCTTACCGAAATTTGTGTTGTGACTCTCAACCGGAAGGTTCCTTAACATCCCGCTGTCACACATGTGGGCCAGCCCGCTCTCTTCCGGACTCATTGAAACGGATCCCCCGAGGAAAATAAATAGGGCAGTATATGCCTGGAGGAGCTCCTCGGGAGTGTTGACGCTGCTGTGATGGATGGTTTTCAAATTTCCGGATGCATTTATCCGAGTAACATGAATCCCGGGGAGTTTGTTCACGTACATAATGGAGCATAATGTGCAGGGAATAGATGTTCCGGGTTCTTTTCATGGAATCAATGATACTCTGCCAGCAACGGATCTGGCTGTTACCATGGGGCCGCAATACCTGTAATCTTACTTCAGGCTATGCGGTGCAGTAACACTGTAGAGGTTTATTTCTTAACCTTTTCCAGCTCCTCCAGCTCCTCAATGCCCATGGTGCCCGACAGGCTGGCTATTGTCCTGAGGTCAAGGTCGCCAGTGATCCATACCACCGAGCTACCGGCGCCTCCGGTGACCATCACCAGCTCCGCTATCCTGTCGCCCGCCTCACGTATCATGAACCGTACCTCGTCATTCTGTTCCTTGACGGTCATCAGCTCCTCAAAACCTGAGCGGTTCAGTTTTGGTACCAGCTCGCTGGCGAAGTTGACCCTGCCGGCATTTGTTGCGCTGTCCACCGACAGTATCCTGATGCTCTTAATCCGGGTCACCAGGTTCCGGAACTCCTCGTCGTCGCTGTCGATCCTCGACAACAGACTGAACATCTTCGAGGAGATATAAATGGAGGTGAAGCCATCCCTGCCGTTATACCTGTCAAACAGCTCTTCCACCGGGCTCTTCTGGCCGAGTGCTGCGAGCGACCAGGCGGCGATTATTATAAGAATCAATGTTCTCTTCATGGCGAATGTCATTCGTTATTGTTTCATTGTTACAGTGCAACATGCATCCTGATTACTATTTCAATTTCTTCTGTGATCTATCGTTCATGGAAGTGTCAGTCGTTCGCAGTTTTGCTGTCAAGCATGTTCAGGTAGCGCAGTTTCGCGAGGTTATCCTCCACGATACTGTTTATGCGGCTCATTTCGCCCACAGCCTCTGGTGCTTCCGTGATCCTCCTCATTGGTTCCAGCTCCTCCATCCCCGTGTTCATCTTCCGTGACACGTCGGTGAGTATGCTCTTCACCTCGGCCATGGCAATCTGCGGGTCGGTGTAGGTGTCTTTCACAGCCTGCGGTCCATACTGGTTCAGCAGCATCCATGAGGCTGCCAGTATCACCGCGGCCGCCGCCACCGTCGCAGCATGCCTCAGCAGCCTGTGGCCCGGTCTCATGTGCAACTTCCGGTGCGTTACATCTGTCAGCCTGTCATAGAAACTGTCCGCAGGTTCAGGCACCGCGGAGCTCATAGAGGCAAGGTGTCGCTCTTCCGGAAAGAGAGACTGGATGGAAGGATCAGAAAGAAGCTCGTTGAGGTGTGCCTCCTCCTCCTCCGTTGTCAGGCCCTCGTAGTACCTGCGCAGCAGTTCCCTTACCCTGTCATATTCCATGGTCATATATTTTCTTCATCTCCTCTCTTACCGTCTTGCGGGCCCTGGAGAGTGCCGTACGGAGGGTGTTGACACTGGTATTCATCGCCTCAGCCGTCTCCTCGTAAGAATATCCCTCCATATCCCTGAGGATCAATGCGCTTCTGTAAGGCTCTTTCATCCTGCCTACAATCACCGATATCATCCGGGCCGCCTCGGTGTTGTCCGATGCAGCGACAGGATCAGTACCGCTCTCCGGTGCGCCGTTTATTGTATTCATCTCCTCGAGTATGACCCTCTTTTTTTTCCTGAGAATATCGATGCAGTAGTTGCGTGTGACGGTAGCACACCATGCTGCAAGGTTTTCACGCCTCTCAAGCGCAGCTCTCTCTTCCCATAGTTTCATCATCACCTCCTGCACTGCATCCTCAGCCTCCTCCCTGTTGTTCAGGAAGCGCCAGGCGAGTGCATACAGCCTCCTTCCATGCGGTAAAATCTGTTCCCTGAACTCTCCGGGCGTCATTCTTCTCTGATCTCTTCCCCAAAGTTATCATTTCCCCGGGTTCTCAAGCATCTCAAGACGGGCCAGGCCATCGCCGTTACCTTCCGACATACGTTCAACATCTTCGCGGGTAAGTTTTCCGCATACCTGAATCACTGCCTCATTTTTACCCGTGGAAACAACGAGCAGTTCGGTAATCACGTCACCTTTGCTTTTAACCATGAACCGCAGGTCAGAGTCATGATCTTTGACGGTCATCAGCTCTTCATATCTTCCCCTACGGATTACTTTTCCAATTTCGGAAAGCAAGCCCTCCTCTCCCGACCTGAGGGATCCCTTTCTGGTGACGATCCTGACAGAAGTTATCTTTCTGTCAAGTCTTTCCAGGTCCGGGTCATCATCAAAGGCCTGCAGCATCCCGAAAATGTTTCCGTTGATGATTACCGACGAGTATCCCTCCCTGTCGGAGTAATAACTGAAGAAATCATCAAGCGGGTCTCTCTGTCCGTACAACGAAGCCGCAAGGGCGGCGATAATAATTGTAAAAACCATTCTTTTCATAACTGTCCGTTTTTTGATTTTTGTGAATACTGTTTACCCTTATGACGAAAAAGGATTAAAAACATTACAGAAAAATCAGACTTTTCTTAAAAGATGTTGATATTTATCCGCCACAGGGGGCGAGGTCGCAGTTTCTATCCATTATTTTTGAAAAGGAGGATGCAGGCATTTGATTTCCCCACATTATTGGATAACAGGTTGAGCTATTGATTTAAACATAATCCGGATGAATGCACTGGAGACTATTGCCCTTATAGAAAAGAGAGGTATCAGGCTTCCCCCGGAGGTTGCAGTGCTGGCTGCCGGTTCCCCGAAAGCTCTCTTTTTCAACAACCCGGCAGAGATACTGGCCGAGTCCACAGGTGGGACGGATGATCTCTATTATGAGGTGAAGTATGACATCCCCGGCAGGGGTGAGGTTACAGAGGTGATACTCCACCGGGTCACCAACGGGCTGTCAGCCAACTACCCCGAGCCGTACATGCGCAGGCGGGATCCGGATACGATGCTTATCGGGGACCAGCGGCCAACCGACAAAAAGAGATTTTCTGATATTTACGGGTATGAGTTCAGCGCGCTGAGGGATGAGACATTCGATTGGCTTGGAGGACGCGAGCTGGGAATTTTCCTGTGCTTCGCAGGCAATTATCCCATAGGTTCCGGAGGTGTGGTGGTGACACCTCTCAACGCATCGTTCTTTGCCTTCGGTCTCTCCCTGCTTCAGAAGATAATGTCTGTTGATGAGCTTCCGGAAGGATTTACAGTTGAATCTGTGGTATATGTGGCTCCGCCCTTCAGGCACACCCACTTCGGTGGCAGGCAGGTTGTGGTGCATAACAGGCGTGATGGTCTGCACGAGATGTTTGCCTATAACCTCTATCCCGGACCGAGTGCCAAGAAGGGTTTTTACAGTGTCCTTCTTGACAAGGGTGAGGAGGAGGGCTGGCTGACAACACACTGTTCGACGGTGCAGGCTGTCAGTCCCTATGACAACATCACCACCTTCATGCATGAAGGTGCCAGCGGGGGCGGCAAGAGTGAGATGATACAGAATCTCGTGCGTGAGCCCAACGGACAGATTGTTATAGGAGAGAACATAATCACAGGTGAGAGGAGGGTTATCTCCATACCTCTCTTCTGCTCATTCAATCCGGCCACTGATGATATGGCCCTCTGCCACCCTTCTTACCAGACCAGCAATGGCAAGCTCACCGTGGCTGATGCGGAGAATGCCTGGTTCATACGCGTTGACGGAGTTAAAGGATACGGTGACGATCCGTTTCTTGAGAAGATAACAATAGATCCGGGTGAATCATTGCTCTTTCTGAACCTGGATACCAGACCTGACGGTACTGCTCTCATCTGGAATCACTCAGAGGATGCTCCCGGAAAACGGTGTCCCAACCCCAGGGTTGTTTTGCCGCGCAGCATCGTTCCCGGCATCATCAACAGGCCGGTGACCGTTGACGTGCGCAACTTCGGGGTGAGAATGCCGGCCTGTACAGCAGAGTTACCCTCCTATGGCATTGCCGGGCTGTTTCATATTCTGCCCCCGGCGCTGGCATGGCTATGGCGCCTTGTCAGTCCGCGGGGGTATGCCAATCCCAGTATTATCAGCGGGGGCGATCTTGAGAGCGAAGGGGTAGGATCATACTGGCCGTTCGCAACAGGAAAAAAGGTGAGGCATGCCAACCTCCTTCTGGAGCAGATAGTGAATACACCCCGGGTGCGATATACCCTTACCCCAAATCAGCATATAGGGGCGTGGAAGGTCGGATTCAGGCCACAGTTGCTGATGCGTGAGTACCTTACCCGTCGTGGCAATGCAAAGCTGAGGTCTGACCAGCTGAGGACTGCCCGCTGCCCGTTACTGGGCTATGAACTCAACTATCTTACGATAGAAGGGTCTCCCATCCCCACCCGGTTCCTTAAGGTCTACCGGCAGGCAGAGGTGCGAGAAGAGGGATATGATGCCGGGGCAGTCATACTGCAGGAATTCTTCAGGAGAGAGCTTCAGGGCTTCCTCACCACTGACCTGCTGCCGCTCGGGCGAAAGATAATAATGGCATGCCTTGAGGGGTGTACGGTAGAAGAATATGCAAAGATCCTTCCTATGGAGTACCAGTACTCCTTCCTCTCCATAGATGATTTCGAAGACAGACAGTAGGGTGCTGTCAGTTCCTGAAATCGGCTACCTCGTCGGGATATGCGTTGGTCTCAAGTTTCTTCTTGACCTCTTTGAAGGCATTGACGGTATAGTTCACATCATCCATGGTATGGACGGCTGTGGGGATGATACGAAGCATGATGACACCCCTCGGGACCACCGGGTAAATCACTACCGAGCAGAAAATACTGTAGTTCTGCCTCAGATCCTTGATTATCTGCGTTGTCTGTGGTATGCCTCCCTTGAGGAACACGGGCGTGACCGGAGATTCTGTCCTGCCCAGGTCGAAGCCTGCCTCCCTGAATCCCTTCTGCAGAGCCCTTGCTATGGTCCACAGTTTTTCGCGCAGCTCGGGATGATCCCTTATCATCTCCAGCCTTTTTATGGCCCCGATAGTCATTGCCATCGGAAGTGCCTTGGCATATATCTGTGAGCGGAGGTTGAACCTCAGATAGCTTATTACATCCTTGTCTCCGGCGACGAATCCGCCAATACCTGCAAAGCTCTTCGCGAATGTTCCGAAGTAGACGTCGATCTGGTCCTGAACGCCGAAATGTTCACCGGTGCCGGCACCGGTCTTTCCCATGGTCCCTATGCCGTGGGCATCATCAACCAGGAGGCGGAAGTTGTATTTCTTCTTGAAGGAGACTATTTTATCGAGGGCACCCAGGTCACCGGCCATGCCGAAGACACCCTCGGTGATGACCAGTATGCCTCCTCCTGTCTCTTTGACTATCTTCTGGGCGGGAAACCGGGAGCGTACAGGGGTTGTACTTGCTGCCATTGCCCTGCCTACGCCGGG